>DATHTH010000050.1:0-32920 GCA_035463495.1 Anaerolineales bacterium
ACTATCACAATGGAAATGCACGTTTGCAGTATAGATACCACCCTCATTCGAACTTACCCAAATCTCACTGCCACTTGCCGCAATCACACTGGCTACACCTGAAGGCGGAGAACCAAGGGATACCCAATCATCGGCTGACACAGAGGAAAAGAGGCTACAATCGCTCATCAGAGCTATCAAAAAAGCCAACACAATGAATCGTAGCACACAAGATATTGATTCTGATGTATTCGTCACTGCAATCATTCTATACTCAATTCAACGTCAGTCTTGAAGCGGGCTAACTCCTTATTAGGAGTCCACGCGCTTGCTAATATCCAGACTATCCAGGGAAGATTTTACTCCTCCGCTCAGCCAAGTGTGACCCGGCTGTCGCCTTGCTCCGCTCCAGATTGAGCGCCAGTAACTTCTCCAGGATTTCCTCATCGCTCAGATCAGAATTCCACCCATACGATGTGAAGACGGCTTTATCGAGCTTCGTATGGGCGAGGTCGAGCCAGGTGGGACGAGCATTGTACAGGTTCGTAAGGGTGCGTTTTTCTTCTCTGCCTTGCTGAGACTCTCAGCATTGAGCCAGCGGTCGCGCTACCCGATCAGCGCTTTTGCGGCTTGCGCAAAGGCTTGAACAGGTCGATGAAGTGTTCCTGGTAAGTCTGCTTTTTGCGGGCGGTGACGCGTTTCCATTTGCTGACAAAGTCCTGCGGTGTGAGCGGCATGTTCTTGAGTCCCTTGCTCTGATTTTACAGGAAAACCAACTCCTGAGGTCAGACTGCCAGCCTGTTGTCACGAACCTTCGGCTGCGATGGAGCAAACCCGTCCTGAGCAGGATGGGCAGCGTGCGGACTGCGCTCAGGGCAAGGGGCAGGACATGCTGGCGGTGTTCCTCGCGGTATCGAAGGCTTTGGCTTCCACCTGCAGCCCGGGGCGAGACGAGAGATCCATGGCGGGGGTATAGATCCAGGTCAGATCGTCGTACTGCAAGGCATCCCCCTGTTCGAGGAGGGTCCCATTCTCATGCAGGGTCACCTGTACCCGCGTGACGCGGGTGTCGTCCTGCGCACGGACCTGTATGACCTGCCCGGGGTCAATGCCCAGGATTGCGGGCTTGCCGAACCAGTCGGCGATCGCCATATTGTAGGAGGTGCTGTTGCGGGCTTTTGCTCGCTCCATGTACAGCGGGTTCTTCTTGGACGCCTTCGCATAGGCGCTAGCCTGCTGAAAGGCGCTCTGATGCGCGAGCTGCGCTTCCGTGAACACCCGGTTTTCATCGAACACCGGCATATTGGCGACGATCGTCTTGCCCGAGCGCGTCCGCCGGATGACGAACTGATCGCCGACCGCACCCCGCAGTCCACGGACAAAAATATTGTTAAACACTTTTGCCATTGTTCAACCCTGCTTTCTTTGCCTGGATTGTTCGGTCCTGGCGGGAACTCACCACAACCGGGCCTCGACGTTGCATCAAATATCCTATACTGAGCCCATACTGAGCATATACTGATCCTATACTCAACCCATACTTCACCCGGTTTCTCATCATATTCAGCCTACACAGCTACTACCTGGACCCTATAGGATTCTCCGGATATCAAGCGTATTGTAAGAGCAGGTTGCCTGTTTCTGGCTTTCAGGTTTGTCAGCGGGCTGTACACTTCTGCAAAGCTGCGGTAGATAGGAAGCGATAACACCCTGCATGTATCTCTTTTTGCTTGAATTCGTCCTGTTCAGATACACCGCACTTATCAATAGCTTCCTATCTTAATGTCTGGAAATCGAGCCTTGGAGCCATGAATAGATTCCTGTTGCCCTTATTGCTCAGAGAACCACTCACCACTTTACAGGCTGTATCCGTACAGTTCCTGCTGAATCAATCCCTCTTCGCAATGGCTGCCCTTCAGCTCTTGTGGCTGCTCCTCATCCCGGCCACCGGAGCAAGCACGAAGTATGACACGATCCTGGTCGTCGCAACGTTCTCGATCGTCGCCACGTTTCTCGTCATTCTTTTGCCTGTTCGCGCCATCCCGAAGCTCAAGGATCTTAAGAGCTGTCTGGTCCGCAGCGAAAGGGGATCGCTGTTATTCCTGTGCCTGGCTGCCATGCTAATCGGTTTTCTTTATGCGCTCAGACATAGTGCAGGCGGGGATGAGCTCTCCAGCCTCAAAGCAGCCAATATCATTGCTTCCGAGGGCATTGTTGCAGCCTATAAGAGGGTTGGCTGGCTTGGCGAACAACATCCCCCACTGCTTCCCATCCTGTTTGCCCTCACGTCAAAACTCCCTGGCCCTGATCTGCTGCTGATGAGGATGGTCTCGAATTTGTTCCTGGCCGGTGCCGTCGCTGTGACTTATCTTCTGGGACGCGAGCTATACAACCGTGAGACCGGCTTTCTTGCCGCTACCCTTTTGCTTTCCTTTCCACTGGTCATCCGATTGAGTGCTTCGCCAATCATGGATATCCAGCTGGCCTTCTTCTTTTCACTGGCATTGCTGTTATGCCTCCGTTTGTCCAGGAAACCATCCTATCCGCTTGCCTGCGCAGCCGGAGTGGTCATCGGGCTGGGGCTCCTGTCCAAGTACATTATGGTCCTTGTATTCGTCGTATTGTTTTTATGTATCTTCTTCCTTTCAAGCTTCCGAGCCATCAAGTCCCATCTCCTGGTGGCTGCCATGGTTTCCCTATCGATCTTTGCGCTCTGGCTCTTGTATGCGAGTCAGATAGGAATTCTTGACAGGCAAATTCAGAAAATCCTCAATTTCACAGGCATCTATCATGTAACCAGAAATCTGAGGGAAGCGGCGCTATCCAGGCAGCCGGCAGCACCGGAGGTAGCCAGTGGGGATGCAGATCCGGCAAAAGAGATGCAGAACGGCATATTTCGCTTGGGACTTGAGACGTTGTTTACGAGACTCCCTTCTTCCTTTGGCGCCTACCATGCCCCTTTGATCCTCTTTGGACTACTCTATCTCGTCAAAAAACGTGATGTAGCTGACTCGTTTCTGCTGCTTTGGATAGGAGGCGTATCCATATCCCTCTTTCTCACCCTTCCCGATCACCGATACTTTCTATCCGTTTTTCCGGCAATTGCCATGGCAATTGCACGGGTGCAACTGAAGTTTCCGGAGTCTGCCGAACGAGCCGTCCTGCTTAGCCTTCTTTTTGGGGCTAGCAATCTCTATCTGTTTGCGAACTGGGTCCGAGAATCACACCTCTTTATTGTCATGCCATGAGATCCAAAAGAGCAATCTGCCAGATATAGGGGTGTTTTCAACAAAACGATGGAATCCGGGATTTGACCAGCGAAAAACTGTCCCTCACTTCCCGGTGATCACCTGTCGCTGCGCTTGTAATCTGCTCTGCAGCTCGACGATGTCCACGCGCTGGACGGGGATATTATTCTTTACTGCCAGCCTCGCGGCCATCCCTCCGCATGACTTAGGATCATGTACTGCGGCTCCACCCGGATGGATGAGAAGGCGACATCAAAATGATGTTCCATTCTGCTCTTAAGCATAATCTAAAACCTCAACGTCAGATGGATTCCCTTCCCTGGAAACCTCCGCCCGGCATATCGAGATCGTTCCTTCGATGCGCGGTTGGTCTCTGGTTATATGAGGAGAGCCGTGGAATCGGTTCCGGCTATAATACCGTTCCATCCGCGCGAGTGTAACCGGCGCGCCGGTATTGTTCGGTGTTTTCCTCGCGCTTGCTTTTGTCGGAGCCGCTGTACTTGTTGTTCGTAGGGCGTGACCTATCCTTCTTCGTCGCCGAAGCACGCTCGTTTTTCCACGAACGACCTGCGTTTTTCTTCTTTGTTTTCGTTCTATTTCTCGTTGGCTTTCGGCTGTCCGCTAAACAATGTGAGATAGGTGAGAGGACCCACCACGGTCAAGGTCGGAACAATCAAGAACCCTGCAGCTCTGGCGGTGCCATCCACTCGCTGCTTGCGAAGGCGGGCAGAGGCGAAAAAACCTGGGTTGGCGAACTTTACCTTCTTCGAGAACGATCGGTCTTGCCCGGATCGGTAGGACGAGATGTAGATGAGCGACCTTTTAGGTAGAGCAGGATACCGGCGATTCCATTGATCACTGCCAGGATGCTTGCCACGGCATCATCACTTTGACCCAGAAGGGGAATGATGTCGGGCAGGAGGTCGAGGGGGCTCACGACATAGATCCCTAACAGTCCCGCAATCGCAAAAAAGATAGTAGAGAAAGCCTTTCGCAGGCGCGACCCGGGCAATATGAGCAAGATCAGAGCGATCACCGCCAGTACGCCGCCGATGACCAGGGCAAGCCTGGCATACTCCCAGAACGATTCCATAGTCTTCCTACCTTTAAACAACTAAGATTGATCCGTCTGCCTTGACTTCGCGGACAGCTGCTTGCACGATTGCTGCCGCCTTAATTCCTAACGCCGATTTCGATCTTCCTCCGGCTCACCTCCTGACACTGCTGGTCATCGGGAGTCGCGTTTTGGATTATCAATGTACATTGCTCAAGATATGATTTACCGCACGCTCAATACCATTCTCTGCACGTACAGTTTCTCCGAGGGATAGAGCACGCTGCCGTATGTTGTCGTCCGATACAGCATATTTTATGGCATTTGCCAGTGTTTCAGCAGTCAATTTCATCTGTGGAATGGGCGATGGGGCAACGCCCAGCTCTGCTACGCGTTGTCCCCAAAAGAACTGGTCGCCCACAAATGGACAGATAATCTGTGGTTTGCCCGCGCGTATTGCTGCTCCAGTTGTACCAGCCCCACCATGATGGACGATCGCCGCTACTTGAGGAAAAAGCCAGTCATGCGGTATATCATCCAAAACAAAAACATCTCTGGATGTATTCTCTGCTGTCAGCCCACCCCAGCCTGTCGCCAGGACACCGCGCTGTCCGGCAAGTCTCAGGGCCTTTACTGCAATGTCTGTCTTTTGTTTTCCGCCGCCCATGAACATGCTCCCGAAACCAATGTACACGGGAGTCGAGCCGTCGTGGAGAAACTTGACTAACTCAGGATCGGGTCCCCAGTTTGCAGGAGCATCCAAAAACCAGTAGCCAGTCACAACCGACGATTCGTCCCAATCGGCGGGTCTGGGAACGACGGCTCCGCTGTAAGCATACAACCTGGTGATTGGCTTGCCGCGCAATAGATTCTCGCCCTTTGCAGGGGGCAAATCCAGGACATTTTTGCGAAATTGGTCGATTGGACCGCGATACATGGCAGGTCCCAGTTTAGCGAATAATTGATGGCTTAGTTTGTTGAAAGGACCCAGATTGCGGAAAGGCAAAAATGGACTTGGGAAGTCACTGGTAGGTGAGTACAGGGGTGTTGGAAATGCAGCAAAAGTGGGGATTTCTAACTTCTCTGCAATATGATAGCCGCCTATCGCTGCCGGGCTATAAATCAACACGTCGGCCTTTTGGGCGCTTGCCCACTCATCCGCAAGCGTATCCTTCGCCATTTCAACATATTGCCGAATGCGTTTAAGTGGATTGCCACCGTTTTCGCCAAGAGTTGATCGAGCAACCTTGAGAAAGTCCCCACGCAGGCTGTCATGAAACAAGCCGTATTGAATAACAAGGGGCTTGAACTCGTCCAACGTCGAGATGGTGACTTCGTGACCGGCGGCTTTCAATCCCAATCCAAGCGCCATGTACGGTTGCACATCGCCGCGAGTACCAATTGTCAGGATACAAATTTTCACCGTTAATCCTTGTTATTTACAAGAAGCGGCGGGCGGCTTCGTCTGCCCTGACTTACGAGACAGCTGCTGCACACTGTGTCGGGCATTCTACCCATGACATCGAATCTCATTGCTGAGCTTATTCCAAAACGTTTTTTGCAAACGAGATAATATATTCTTCAGGATTGGATCGGGACCCTCCAAAACGTTCTATCTCGATTCTGTGGCTTTCCGAGACTTGCATGGGATGGTCAAGGATGGATTGCGCTATTTTTCTAGCGATAGCTTTTGTCTGCTTTCGCGTACTCCTATCTTCAGCCATGTATCCAATCGCCGCAATCGCTTCGGCTATTCGTAGCTTTGCGTAACTGTCGCCTTGATCTGCCATGGCAATGAGATCGGGGAGGGCCTCCATCGCATCGGCGTCCCTCAACTTTTGGACTGCTGTCAAGTCTTCTGTCGATAACTGACTTCGCCAATGAGCAATGAATTCATTCCGCCACTCCGCTTCTTGTGCTTTGCTAACCCCGTACTTGCTGAAATGTACATCATTTTGGGCCATATAAACACCGTTGCAGGAGTATTGAAAGAAGACTTTCTTCGCTTCTGCCAGGGTTTCCGCGGACGGTGGGAAACTCTCGACCTTCTCCTCTTTGCCAAACAGGCTGCGCAGGAAATCCATTTGTCACTCTCCTTTTTGTGTTTGTAAGTGATTTGCTGAACACTGTCAAGCGCACAGATGTGACCTCATCGGACTCAGTTCGTACTGGTCGTGACTATCTGTATCTTTTCCCCGGGTTTGAAGTCATGTATCCGGCTACTACGCTTATTCTCGAAAGCCGGTGAATATGAAAAGAGCGATCCTGGTTGTGGTGATCTTATTTTTAGCCTTACTGACGATAGCCATGGCGATCCGTCTCCGTAGCGAGGCACCGCCAATTCTTGTCACTGCGGTCCACTACACATCCACGCCTTCCTCCCGTCCGACAGCTATCCCAACGCCCATGGCCCCCAGCCTTGATCTGCCTGGCTGCATCCTGTGGTACGAGCTGCGCAATCAGCTCGTGGGTGAGGATGTTTGCGTGGTGGGTTATATCAAGGTTATGGTCAGAGATGACTCGCATGGCGACGTGGTCAGGATTTATCTGGAACCAACTCTTTCCAGGGGCGATCAGCGTAGAATGGGAGCGCCAAAGGATTTTTACTTTTTCGATGGCGCTTTCACCAATACCGATCTACGAATAGGAGATTGTATCAACGCCAGTGGGACCCTGAGCATCAATGAGCATGGAGGCTTGTTCATGCGGCTGGACGGCAATCTCCAGAAGTGTCCGTAGGAAGTGCCTGCTCTCAGAAAGTGTCTAAGATTTACCACAAAGGCTTAAAAAACAAGGCAACAACTGTGTACCTCTGTGCACTCTCTGCGTAGATCCTGTCTGGGTGAGCCCGGCGACCTGCGCGGGTTCCGCAACGACCCTGGATCACAGGATGCGGAAGTGACAGCCGGCTGAATTTCTCAAGGGGGGATTCCTACCGCAGGAATAGGCTATTCCCCGTTGTCCAACGGTTCCTAATCTCTTATAGTGGTTGGATGCCTGTCATCGTTTCGACCAAAACCGGTTTCCCGGAATATTATTACCCGCAAGATACCCTGCTGGCTGCGGCGCAAGAGGAGTGGGCTCCGAAACGAGCCTCTATTGTGAAGCCGCTGGAGCAGTTCTATACCAATGTAAAAGTAGAGGGCCGCTATCTATCGTGGCCTCTTGAACGATATAAAGAACCGGCGACCTTCGAGGAGCGGAATAATGCCTATATCGAAACGGCGCTCGCGCTGGGAGAACGGACCATTTGCGCTCTCCTGGACGAGCTGCGGATGGACCCGGGCGAGATCCATCAGTTGACGGCGGTCTCCACGACAGGCATCGCCGTCCCGGCGCTGGACGCGCGGCTGATGAACCGCATCCCGTTCTCGCGCGGGATGAAGCGCCTGCCGCTCTTCGGGCTGGGCTGCCTGGGCGGCGCGGCGGGTATCGCCCGGACGGCAGATTACCTGCAGGGGCATCCGCGGGAGGCGGTGATCCTGTTCGCGGTCGAGCTATGCAGCCTGACTATCCAACGCGATGACCTATCCATAGCAAACCTGGTCGCCAGCGGGCTGTTCGGTGACGGTGCCGCGGCGGTGTTGATGGTGGGGGATGAGCATCCTCTGGCAGAGCGTCCGCAGCCTATGCCGCGTGTTATCGATTCGCAGTCGCAGTTTTTCCCGAATACAGAGCACATCATGGGCTGGGAGGTGACGAACAGCGGCTTCAAAGTGATGCTGAGCGCCGACATTGCGGGACTGGCGGAGTCTGAGGTGCAGCCCGCGATGGAAGCCTTCCTGGGAAGGCACACTCTGTCGATCGCTGATATCGATCACTGGCTGGTGCATCCCGGGGGACCCCGGGTGATCGAGGCGCTGGAACACGGTCTGGGCTTACCCGACGAAGCCCTGGCGCTGAGCTGGGAAACGCTGGCAGAAGCCGGTAATCTCTCGTCGGCTTCCGTGCTGGTGATCCTGGATAAGTTTATGCGACGCTGCCAGACGCAGCCGGGCGAGTATGGCGTGCTGATGGCGATGGGGCCCGCATTCAGCGCCGAGCTGGTGCTGCTACAGTGGTAGGCACACGCCTGGCGTTCCTCGTCTTTGTGGCTGGACTGGCTTTACAGCGCCTGCTCGAGCTGCGCTTGAGCAAACGTAACGAGCAGTGGATGCGCCGGCAGGGTGGAGTCGAGCACGCCGCCGAGACGTATCCCTGGATCGTGGCGCTGCACGCCGCCTGGTTCGCCAGCATGCTGGTAGAGGTCTTTACCGGCAGGCGCAGATTCCGCCCCCGGCTGGCGACGCTTGCCTTCGGTGTCTTTGCAGTGGGCCAGGCCTTGCGCCTCACCGCCATCCGTACGCTGGGCTGGCGCTGGTCGACGAGGATCATGACGGTGCCTAGACCCGCGGGGGAGCGGGTGAGGCACGGCATGTACCGCTATATCCGCCACCCGAACTACCTGGGAGTCCAGATGGAGATCATGGCTGCGCCGCTGGTGCACTCCGCGTATCTAACTTCAGCCGCCTTCGGGGTTGCCAACCTTTTATTGCTGCACGACCGTACTCGGCGTGAGGAGCAGGCGCTCAGTGAAGAGTATCCATTTTCAGGAGATGATTATGAACATGAATAGAGACTGGACATACGTTGAAGACAAATTACCGAAGGGCAGACTGAATTCTTTTCTGGTCTGTCTGGTTTCGGCAAAGGATCTGCACGGTGAAAGCTATGTGACATTTGCGTCCTATCAGGACGATATGGGCATCTGGGTCGACAGCGACCAGGAAGAGATCGATGTGTATGCCTGGCGTTTGCCGGTTCCCGCCGAGGAGCGCAGATACTGGATATCTCTATGAGAGCCAGACGCGGCTCCTGAAGCTCGCCCCGAGCCTACCAGTTCACTGCGAGCGTCATCTGCTCCGCACCTTGTCCCTCTGCCCAGCTGGCAAGGGCTTCGATATCCTCCAGATCACGGATGAATTCCTCTTCTACGGGGTCGATACCATTTGCATTGCGCTCATATGTTTCGAGGATGACCCTTGTTTCAGGTCGCTTTTCCTTTACGGCATGGCGCAATCTTTGGATTGCGTCATGCAGCTGCCCGGGAGTGACCCATTCGACGTCGTCATCTTCCATCCCATCAGTTGTATATGTCAGGAGGGCATCTGCCCCCAAGCGTCTTATTGCATTGAGGACCTCCGGTTCGTCTTCTCGCTCTGCCATCCAATTTCCCCAGGCTTTATCGTCATTGTAGAATCCTGGTTGAGATTCCATTTGATCTTCTGTGATCCCGGGCCAATAAGCAATTACGCTTGCTCCCATGTTGTCTCCTCGCGCTCCCTTCCAGCGGGATATCCGACGGGCACGATTTCCGCATTAGTCTCGTGCTGAATACCAGTTCAACACCCGCAAGGCGCGGAGGGTGATCCACCGGCTCGGCTGGCCCACGCCCTCGTCCATCGCGACAGGCATTTTACCGGGATAAAGGGTATCCAGCAGCCAACGGCCATCGCCACCACGCTTGGACTCAACCAGGTCGATCGCTTCAGCGACGCGTTCGTCGGGTGCGGCGCAGGCTTTGCACAAGTACTCGAGCCCTCGCAGCACGTCGTAGTGCCACCAGTTTGGGAAGGCGAACTGCGTCCAGTCTGCGCCTGGAGCCTTGCGGTCTGCGATCGCTTCGCCGGTGGACTGCCGGCGGAAGAGGCGGCGCTCGAGGATGTACTCCTGCCCGCGCAGGCGAGCCGCGGTAATATCTGGATTATTCCCGAACTGCCGCTCATACTCGAGGAGAGCCTCGAGCACGCAGATCGTAGTGTGGAACGACGCGCGGGTCGAGCCATTCTCAGCCTCGCAGTTCCAGCCACCGTCGAGAAGCTGCTCGGCGAGCAGGCGTTCGACGATGCCAACCACGTCCTGGCCGAAGTAGGCGCCGACCGCCGCCACCTGCCCATTGATGCAAGGCTCCACCTCACCGGCGAAGAAGGGGTTGCCGTCTGCTTCCGGGGGACCGGAGCCTTTCCACGTGACACTGTCCTGGACGAGTCCCACGGCCCGGCGCGCAGGGTCGCTGCCTGGGTCGAGACCGAAATCTCGCAGCAGCATGAGGACGTGCATGGTGGAGTCCCAGCCGCGGTTCCATGCCGCGCCAGCCCACGATCCATCCTCTCCCTGGAGGGCAAGCAGCTGCGCGCCCCAGCCCTGCGTCGCAACGTTTTTGCGCTCGGCTGCCACCTCTTCCGCAGAGGCGCCGGTCAGGTCGCGCAGCACCTGCCAGCGGATGGCAGGGTCAGAGTCAAGCAGCCATTCGATGACTAAATTCTCTGGCTGTTCGGGTGAGTTGGTGAACATCTTTGTTTACTTTTCCGGCTCGGTCATAGACCTTTGCCGAGCCAGAGGTTAGCTGATAGATACGGATCTCTCCCGCACTTCCTCGGCTGTCACTTCACAGCCGAGCTGGTCCGAGAGATAGATTCCTTCTGAGATGAGCATGGTGTTGAGGGCGAGTTCGGCGCTGGGCAGGAGGTCCACGCGCCCCTGCAGGGCGGCAACCCAGTGATGCCCTGCGCTGTCATAGACATCGCCGCCTTCGTGCACGTTCTTCCAGCGGTATGACATCTGATCGAGGTTGACCGTGCTGCTCACCTCGAGGTCCCCGATGTTGTGATAATACCCGAACGGCTCGAGCCGGACCCCGCCGAGCGTGCCGACGATGCTCGAGCCTTCGAAGCCATCCAGGTGGATCGCCCAGGACTCGATGATATCCAGCGTGATGTCGTTCGTGAAGCGGACAAAGCCGAGGCCCAGCTCTTCGACATCGTAGCCGCTGGATGTCCCGCGGCGTGAGTCCATCGAGGTCTTCTGGTAGGTTTTACCGGTGATCCTGGTCACCTCGGGATTGCCGAGCAAATACAGCAGCCTGGCGATGTGGTAGACGCCCATGTCGTAGAGGGCGCCGCCGGCGGCGTGGCGCTTTTGCACAAAGGTCGCCGTGCCGTAGCCATCCACGTAGGGCCGCCCACGCCGTCGAAAGCCCGTAGAACGGGCGTGATAGAGCTCGCCCAGGGAGCCTTCGTCGATAAGGATCCGGGCTGCGCGCGTCTCGGGCCGGAATAAGGTATAGAGCTGGATGGCGAGCTTGCGCCCCAGCGCCTGCGCCGTGTCGTACATCACGTTGGCGTCGGCGTACGAGCCAGCCATGGGCTTTTCGCAATACACATGCAGCCCGGCTTCCATGGCTGCCACTGCCACGGGCCGGTGGAGATTGTTGTGCAGGCAGATGTCTACGGCTTCCAGGTCGTCGCGCCTGAGCAGCTCGCGATAATCGGTGTACACGTGAGGGATGTCGAACCGGGCAGCCACGCTCCGGGCGAGCGACTCGTTGATGTCGGCCACAGCTACGATCTCCGCGCCGGGTACCTGTTGATAGTTTTCGAGATGCTGCTGACCGCGCTGCCCCGCGCCGATCAAGCCAATGCGAATGGGCCGGTGTGCAGATGAATCCATCGTGTCTTCTCCTATGAGTTATTCTGCCGCGATGCCCAGCACGCGGCGGACGAGGGCAATGCTCTTCCGAGCCGCTTCGTATTCATCGCCCTGGCGCGGCACACTTTCAATACCCCAGGAGCCCTGGTAGCCCGCTTCCTGCAAATAGCGCATTGCCCGGGGAATATCCACCGTGGTCTCGTTCCCCTCGGCGTCGAACGCAAAGGTCTTGAGGTGGGTAGCGCGGGCATGACGGGCGCCTAACTCCCAACCTGCCTCTTGTAGATCCTCCGGCCAGTTCCCGGTGTCGAACAGCAGCCCCAGCTCCGGTACGGCTTCCAGGATCCGCCTGACGTTTTCTGGCGTGCGCGAGGCGCCCCAGTGGTTCTCCACGACGACCTCCATTCCTTTTTCGGCAGCGCGCGGGATGAGGTCGTTGTAGCCGGCGACGATGAGCTCGAACATCTCGTCCGGCATTTCGGGTGAGCCGCCGGTGTCGATCCGAATTTGCTGGCTGCCCAATTGTTCGGCAATGTTCAGCCAGCGGTATGCCTTGATGCGCTGCGCCGTCCGCTCCTCCGGGCGGGGCTCATAGATATGCGCCCCGTCGACCGCCAGGCAGCCGAAGGGCAGACCGGCACTCTCTGCAGCGGATTTGATGCTGGCAAGGTAGTCCAGCTCGGCAGGCGAGAGCTGCGCGTACTCCGGTGTAATATCCGAGGGCGGGCGATCTTTGTCGTCCAGCAGCGAAGGCAGATGACCGTTCCACAGGTCGAGCTGTGTGCAGCCCAGGGAACGGCAGTCGCCGATGTACTGGAAGACGTCATGCTTGCCGGCTTCTAACAGGTGGTGGAAACTGTACGAACAAAGACTAAGCTCCATATGTCGCTCCAGGACGTTGGGATGAGGTGGTCACGAACGAATGCAGTATACGCGCCCGTACTTCACAAAGCAATAGTTGCGGCGGAGGGTGCTAAAGATGACTGTCACTTGTTTCCTAGTTCCTCAGCGTGATGGCGCGGGTGGAAATATCGAATACCGAGATCTCCGCATCATCCAGGCAGCTGGTTCCGTTGGTGACAATGAAATACTCATCCGGAATCGGATTCCATGCCCAGAGGGTATAGCAGCCTTCCACCAGGTTGCTGATGGTAACGGTTTCAGCCGGGGCGAGCGTGTAGCTGCGATAGCCGCATTCACTGCCCGCGCCGGCCTGCAGGAGATAGACCAACACCGAAAGATCCGCCTGTGTTGAATTGGTGATCCGCATCCTGAGATCACCCTGTACCGAGGCGGGCAGGGGCCGGTTGACACACGGATCGTCACCGCCAGTACTGCCACCAGGCGCCGGAGTCAGTGTTACCTCGGACGATGGCAGGGCTAGAGGAGTATTGCTTGGAAGGGGTGTATTCGTTATCGTCGGCGTTGGCGGGACCGGCGTGGGGGTGGGGATGGCAGCCTGGGTCTGTGCGACAACGGTAAAGGCTGCCGCAGCCATCGTGCCCTGGATGTCAATCGGGTCGGCTGTAGGTGTAATAGCTTCTGCACCACAGGCGCTGATGAGAAGTGTGACCAATAGCACCCACGTGAGTCTCGTAAACCATTTCATATCAAGGGCTCCTTATCGCTTCAGGTTGTCTCGAGCAGTTCGATTGTTCAGGAAAATCCAATTATCGCTGAAGCCCCCTAATCATACATCGGAACTTCTTGAAACATCCGAAGTGACAGTCACTTGTTTGCAAAGGGGAGCATCTATGTCATAATACATGTGATTCAGACCACTGTGACAACAGCCCCTCCCACAGGTACCGTTACCTTTCTCTTTACCGATATCGAAGGCAGCACCCGGCTCGCACAGCAGTATCCCGACGCCATGCCTGCTCTCCTGGCGCGCCATGACGCGATCCTGCGTGCGGCAATCGAACATCATAACGGATTTATTTTTCGGATCGTCGGGGACTCCTTTTCGGCTGCCTTCCATTCCGCCAGCGCTGCACTGTATGCGGCGCTCGAAGCTCAGCGATCCCTGTACCGAGAACCCTGGTCCCCTGCGGCGATCAAAGTGAGGATGGGAATCCACGCAGGGACGGCCCAGGTCGAGGCGCTTGCAGCCTCCGGGGAAGTCCGTTATTCCGGCTATACAACGCTGGCGATGACCCAGCGGATCATGGAGTCCGGGCACGGCGGGCAGATCCTGCTCTCCGGCACGGCACACGAGCTGACGCGCGATCAGCTTCCGGCAGAGGCGCAGCTGGTGGATATGGGGGAGTGCACCTTAAAGGACATCCTCCGCCCTGAACACCTCTATCAGGTGACAGCCGCCGACCTGCCCTCTGAATTTCCTCCGCTCAAAACTTTGGAGTCATTCAGGCACAATCTCCCGACGCAGCTCACCTCCTTCATTGGACGCGAAAAGGAGATCAGTGAGCTCAAGAAGCTGATCACAGAACACCGGATGACCACACTGACCGGCTCCGGCGGGGCAGGAAAGACCCGTCTTGCCCTGCAGGTGGCTGGAGAGCTGCTGAGCGCCTACACCGGCGGGGTCTGGTTCGTGGAATTGGCGCCGCTCACCGATCCGAATCTGGTGGTGCAAACGCTGCTCTCAGTCTTCAAGCTGCGTGAAGACCCGCCAGGGCGTCGCACGTCCCTCGAGATCCTGCAGGACCACCTACGCTCTCAGACTGCACTGCTGATTCTTGACAACTGCGAGCATCTCATCGAAGCCTGCGCCCAGATCAGTGAAGACTTATTGCGGGCATGCCCGAAACTGAGAATCCTTGCCAGCAGTCGCGAGGCGTTGGGCATCCCTGGCGAAGTCTCTTACCGCGTCCCGTCGCTCAAGACGCCAACCCGCGCCGATCTGCTGCATCTCGAACATCCACTGGAGATCGATGCCATCCGTCTCTTTGTGGAACGTGCGACCACCGCCAAGCCGGATTTCCGCCTGACGAAGGAAAATATAGTCTTTATCGCGCAGATCTGTTCTCGCCTGGATGGGATCCCGCTGGCGCTCGAACTGGCAGCCGCGCGGGTGAAGGTCCTGTCGCCGGAACAGATCGCCTCGCGGCTCGATGACCGCTTCCGGCTGTTGACTGGTGGGGCACGCACGGCCTTGCCGCGCCAGCAAACGCTGCGCGCCATGATCGACTGGAGCTACAGCCTGCTCTCGGATGCCGAGAAAACCATCTTTCGCCGGTTAGCCGTCTTCACCGGCGGCTGGACGCTCGAAGCAGCCGAATTCGTCTGCGGGCGGGCGAATGGCGACTTGGATATCCTGGATGTGATGGCGCGGCTGGTTGACAAGTCCCTGGTCATCAGCGAGGACATGGATGGCGGGGTTCGCTATCATCGCCTGGAAACCATCCGGCAATACTCGCGCGAACGTTTTTTCGAGACCGGGGAAGTCGAGGCCATCCGTGACCGTCACCTTGCCTACTATGTGCGGCTCTCCGAAGACATCGAAAGAGGATTGCAAGGGCCATCAAGAATGCTCTGGGTCTCCCGTTCTGAGGCTGAACAGGAGAACCTGAGGACTGCCATCGAATGGGGTCTCGCCAAGGATCCGGAGAGCTCTTTGCGCATCGCCTCGAATATGGTAGTGGGGATTGCCTCCGGCGGATATTCGGTGCAGGGTTTCAACTGGCTGCGCGATAGCATACAGGCTATGGAAGCCAGGTTAGCCATCATCTCGCCTCCGCTGCGTGCAAAAGCCCTGGGTGCGCTGGCATTCATGTATTTCTCCCTGGGGAAAGAGCGGGAGGCTCACGAATGCGCGCAGCAATCCATTGCCTTGTACCGCGAGCTGGACGACAGGAGCTGGCTGCCATCTGCACTGCTCGTGGCAAGTCTTCCGCTGGAGTCTTCCGGCAGGCTGGCTGAAGCAGAGGCAGCCTTGAAGGAAGCCCTGGTGCTGGCACGGTTCTATAAGGATGACTTCGTGGGCGCCTGGATCCTCAATAGTCTGGCGCGCGTCACAGCCAAGTTGCACGGCGACCTGCAGGCTGCCTGGGATCTGACCGAAGAATCCCTGCGTTTTGCGAAGGATGCCGGGATGGACTGGCATGTCGCCAATGCCTACGAGATGCGTGGTTTTCTGGCCGCATACAACAACCAGTATGATGAAGCGCGCGACCTGTTCGAGAAGGCATTGCTTGCCTACCAGGGTGTCGGCGCGCACTTCAATGTCATCCTGAATAAGAGCAATCTCGCACACCTGGAGCGCCAGTTCAACCATCATCAGCGGGCGCTGGAACGCTATCGTGAAAGCATCCTGGCCTTTCGCGAGGTGGGACAGTTGGGCGCGGTGGCACACCAGCTGGAATGTTTTGGCTTCCTTGCCATAGCAGGCGATCAAAATGAGCGTGCGCTGAAGCTCTTCGCTGCGGCAGACGCGCTGCGCGAGAAAGTCGGCTCGCCGATGACTTCGGAGGAACATATGTATTTCGAGGAGCAGCTCAGCGCCTTACGGCAGAAGCTAGATGCGCGCGAGTTTGATCTGATCTGGACCAACGGCCATGCGCTGACAATGGAGCAGGCGCTGGAATTGGCTTTATCGTAAATGAGAAATTTCAAACGATCGTCCGAATATCGAGAATGACCGGGAATTAGCTCGCCTTGAGGGCAGCCCTCTATAAGACCCCGCGCTCGGACAAGACATTCTCAAGCTGTTCGTAACTGATGCCATAGCGCCTGGCGATCTCGCGGGCATAGCTCTGCCCGAGCGGTGGGCGGATTTCCAGCCTGTAGGTGCGCTTGACCCTGGCGCCGTTTTCTGGGGTCCCTGCATCCATGGGGGATGAGACCAGACTGATGATCTTGCTATCTCCTGGCACGGAATTGTTCAGCTCATCGGCTCGGTCCGCCAGCTCATGCAGGTGGGTGGCATACACCGCACGCGCTCCCACCCGGCGTAGGATGCGGACGATATCCTGCGCCAGATACAGGCTTTCACTGAAACTGGTGCTGGACAGCGTCTCATTCAACAGGACCAGGCTGTGGCGGGTGACGCCTTCGAAGATCTTCCCCAGCCGGATAGCCTCCTCGCCCAGGCGCCCGGTATCCAGCTCTGACTTTTCTTCGAGGGGAAAATGGGTAAAGAGGTGGTCGAGTGGGCTGACCACGGCCTGCGTCCCGGGCACGTAAGATCCGGCCTGTGCAAGGATGTGGACCACGCCGACTCCCTGCATGTAAGTCGTCTTGCCGCCGCTGTTCGGACCGGTCAGGATGAAGATGTGCACGTCCTGCCCGAGGCGGATGTCGTTCCTTACGATGGATGAGGCTGAGCTCTCCTCAATTTCTAAGTTCTTCAGGACCAGATGCAGGTTGTAAGAGTCCTTCACTTCACAGCGGCGCTCCTCCGCGGCCAGGATGTGCGGCCGGCACATCGGCAAGCCCAGGCTCTGAAAGCGCTTTACCAGGCGGATAGCGCCCAGATAAAAGATCAGGCCTTGCCGGAGGTTCGTGAACAACTGTCCATGCAGGCCGGCATACTGGCTTAGCTGGTCTGCGATGGGGATGGCTGTCTTTTCAAGTATCTCTGCAAGATCCGCAAACAGTGGAACCATCATGGGATCAACCGGCGCTTCCAGATTAGAAACGCGCTGTGGCACAGAATGCAAAGGCGCGATCCCCTCCCGGTCTTTACGTGTCCCGAACAACCAGTTCAATAAGGACTGATCCTTAAATGGTTTTTCATTGACCGAAAGCAGAGTTGCCTGGACCGGGCGCAGGTTCGAGTCCAGGTTGACGCCGATTGTGATGCTGGCAGTGCTCCGCAGCCGGGCAAGCAAACCTGGCAGCTCCCTGACCAGGTGCTGGTAGGTCGGGTCGCTCTGCGCCCTTTGAATCTCCCGCTGAAGCAGACGCAGCCCTTCAGATTGGATGCGGCCCTCCGCCGCGAGGAGCATCTCGCCCATGCTCTCAAAACAGTCGATAATGTTTTGCAGTTCCCCCGCCCGCCAGACCACTTCATGCAGCCAGGTCATTTCCCGTTCCGAGTGGTGGGAGGCGTGGAAGAGCGAGTCGATCACAGGAAGCAGGGCGGCAAATCGCTCTGCCAGTTCGGGGTTGGTGAGAAGGTCATCCAGGACAGCCTGGCGGTAGGCAATCACCTGCGGGTCGCGCGGTAGCCGCGAAAACACTTCCCGGATCTCTTTTTGATGCCCACGGTCCGGCGTAAACGCCGCGATGATCTCGTCGAGGCCCAGGTCGTGCGCAGCGGCAGGGCTCAGCTCGAGGACCGGCCCTGCACTCGCAGAAGCGTCCTCATCTGAGGCTGCCCCCGATCCCTTCGGGTAGAGCAGACTGAAGCTCTCCAGTTCCTTCTCAAAATAAGTTCTGTGTGTCTTCATTCGATGTGCTCGTTCACCTGCCTGCTTCGCCCTCTCAACGATCTACGCTGTGCGGAGATTCTTTGACTCAAGAATCATACCTGGCGACCTGCGGACTAAAGTAGCGCTTGCCGGCATGCAGATTGCGAACCGCTTCGACCAGCTCATTGCCCGCCGCATCTTTAAGCACATACCCTACCGCGCCTGCCCTCAGGGCGCGCTGGACATACTCTCCGGTGTGATACATGGAGAGCGTGACAATTCGCGTATTTGGACAGATCTCCCGGATCTGTCTGGTGGCTTCGATCCCATCCATCACGGGCATAGAAATATCGATAATGGCTACATTCGGACAGCTGGTGAGCGCCTGCGCGACTGCCTCTTTGCCATTGGACGCCAGTCCAATAATCTGGATATCTCCTGCTGCTTCCAGGATGTGACGCAAGCCATCACGCACCATGATGTGATCGTCCGCCAGAAGTACAGTGATCATAACGATTGCTCCTGCGAGGGTACGAGCTGTTCCCCGGGGGGAAGTGGAATCCCGACCTCGATCCGTGTCCCCTTTCCCGGCGCTGAGTGGATCTTAAGGGTGCCCTCTAATGCTTCCGCACGTTCTTGCATGATTTTCAATCCGTGACTGCGCAGGCGTCTGGCGCCCTCCACGGCAGGTATCCCAATCCCGTCGTCCTCAATTGTCAGATAGACATGTTGCTCATCCAATCGCAGCGAGAGGATCGCCTGGCTTGCCTGCGCATGCCGGGCGATGTTGGTGAGCGCCTCCTGGCTGATGCGCAGGAGCGTGATCTCGATGCTGCTATCCAGCCGCGGGATCGGAGGCATGCGTTTCTCAAAGCGGACAGGAATCCCGTACCGGGTTTGAAATTCGGTCACGTAGGTTTGCAACGCCGATTCCAACCCGTAATCGTCCAGGATGGTGGGGCGCAGGTTCGACATCACATCCCGCACCAGCGTAATGACCTCAGTTACCAGCTGAATCGAATCCGCCAGCCGCGTGCTGAGCTGCTCGCTGTAGCCTTTGAACAGCTCCGCCTGAATGATCGTCAGGTTCAGGTTCAAGGCGATCAGGCTCTGTCCGACGCGGTCGTGGAGCTCTCGCGCCAGGGAGCGTCGCTCCTCCTCCTGCACCTGGACGAGGCGCTGAGAGAGCACCTGCAAGCGCCGGCGGCTTTCGTGCAGCGCCCGATTCATTGACTGCAGCTCAGCCGTGCGCACTTCGACCCGGCTCTCCAGTTCGAGATTTAACTGCCGGAGAGCCTCCTCTGCCTGCTTCTGGTCGGTGATATCGAATTCAACGCCCACCGAGGAGACCGGTTTTCCGGATGCATCCCGGATGGGTGAAACGCTGAGGTTCGACCAGAGCACCGAGCCATCCCGCCGGATCAGGCGCCGTTGCATTTGGAAGGGGACGCCATCGGTGAGCATCCGGTCAAAAAGCCGCCTGTTTTCTTCCAGATCGTCTGGATGGGTGAGATCCCAGCAGGTCTTGCCTTCCAGGACCAGCTCTGAGGAGCTGTAACCGACCATTTTGCAAAAAGCGTCATTGACAAACAGCAGCGTGCCATCCGAGGATTTTCGGACGATACCTGCCGTCGCCTGGCTGAGAATGGCGCGGAAGCGCTCCTCTGATTCGCGCAGGGCGTCCTCGGAACGGCCCCGCTCCAGCGCCTGGCCACAGTGCCGGGCAACTGCCAGCAGGAATTCCTTCTCCTCCGCATCAAAGCCGCGTACTTCCACAAAGCTGAAGGCTAACCCGCCCAGCACTCGACTCCCGACAACCAGCGGGAGCGCTGCCGTCGCCTCGTGGCCAAAGCTGCCGCGCAGCTCTGCCAGCCCGGGGTAACGCGCGGCGAAGTCTGCATGCGAGCCGAGCCAGATGGGCTTTCGGGACAGGATGCAATCGGACATGGGGCTGGGCGTGGAGAGCGGCGCAGGGTCCGTGCGAATCGCAGCCGAGGGATACCCCAACGCTGCCAGCGTTCGGATCTCCATGCCATTTTCCAGCACCTCGACCAGGACACCGGCGGAAGCGCCGGTTGCCTGCGTGCCCTGCTCAAGGATCATTTCGGCAACCTGTTGTGTGGTTGCGAGTCCAGTCAGGGCAGCCGTAATTTTTTGCAGGCGAGCGATCCGGTCTGTCGTTCGCTCCGCCTTTGTGCGGGCGCGCAGGAGCGCCTCCTCGGCAAAGTGGCGCTCCGTGATGTCCAGGATAATGCCGACCACGTACAGAGGATTTTCACGGCCATCACGGATCGCACAACGCGTCACGTCCGCCCAGATGACCTGACCGTCCTTGCGGACGAAGCGTTTTTCGAGCTTGTAATAAGGAATCTCACCCGAGACCAGCTGGCGGTGCAGCTTCATGTCAACGTGGTAGTCCTCCTCCTGCGTCACCTCTTTGATGCCGCGCTGAAGCAGCTCTTCTCGTTCATAGCCCAGCATGCGGCAGAACTCTTCGTTGACGTCGAGATATTTCCCTTCTAGGCTGGATTCGACAATGCCAATCGGCAGGTGCGTGTTGATGATCTGCTGGTGTTTGGTGTTTAATTGGGAGTCAGAATGAGAAGGCTGATGTGCTTTATTCAATTGATCTGCCTCAAGCCGCCCCTGCGCCTTGTGATCCATTTCCATACATAATCCTCTAAAAAATGACACACGCTTAAATTCACAAGACTTACTTTGCCGTTTGTGTTGCTGGTTGCAGCAAGAATTATAACCCCTAGCAATCCAGGGGGAAGATCAACATGGGATTAGATGCCAATAAAGAAGCCTTTATAGGGCGGGGGGACTCCCTCCACTTCCTCCAGCCCTGGATATTGAGACTTCAAGCGCTCCTGGATTTTCGGGTCATCCGTTTCGATATAGAACCCACTCCCCTCCCAGGCGCGCAGGAACAGCCAGTGAGAATCTGCATCCGGGTCCAGGGCGTAGAAATCACCCTTGCTCGTCTGGTGGATGCCCGAGGTGAGCAAAAGGAAATCACGGCCGTCGATCGGGGTGTCCCGGAGAGTCAAGGCGGAGAGCTCGTCGGCTTTATCCCCCTGGCTCTCCACATCGCGGCCGAACCAGATCGACTCGAGTGCCCGCTTGCCGAGCACAACGATCAAATCGTGGATGTCCAGACCGCGCCTGGATTCCGCAGGTCGCTGCTCAGTCACAACCTGCGGGTCATCTGAAACGTCGTCGAGGTCTTTCGTATTGTCTCGTGCACTCGTATTCAACTGACTCAGTTTTTGCTCAATCTCCTGCCTGCGCAGCGGGTCCCTGGAGAGCTCAAGGAAGCGGGTGTAGTCGGCAGCTGCCTCATCCCGGCGCCACAATTCCTGATTAGCGATGCCGCGCCAGTAATAGGCATCCTCATCCTTCGGGGCGAGCCGCAGCACGTCTGAAAAGTCTTCGATCGCTCTCTCAAAGTTGCTCTGTAAAAATTGCGCCATCCCGCGATTGAAATATCCATCCGGGTTTCGGGGAGCCAGCCGGATGCCCGTCGTAAGGCTGGAGAGCGCCTGGCGGTAATTTCCGGCTTGTGCGAATTCAATTCCGCGGTTGATGTAGTCGTTGGATATCTGGACATCGCGAGCGACGGCTTGCTGGTAATCCTCCAGCGCACGGTTCGCTTGCCCGAGCTGTTCATACGCCATGCCGCGGAAGTGGAGCGCACTCACGTCGCCGGGCTGGATTGCGAGGGCGGACGTATAGTCTGCAATCGCCTGGGCATAATTCCGCAGCCGGTAATATTCAGCGGCGCGCTCTTTGAAGAGATTAGCTTGATCGGGATCGGCTTCGAGCGATTCATTCAGATCGAGAATTCGCCGGGCTGGTTTTGCGATCCGGTAGATCTCGGCGGGCGCGCTGGTGTAGTCGGTTAGCCGGTCCTCGGGTTCTGGTTTTGCATGCGCTTCGATCAGCTCCGGTTGCAGACCGACTGCCACGGTATAGCTTGCAATCGCTTCGCGGACATTGCCACGGCGGTAGAGGAGGTTGGCGCGGAAATAGTGTGCCTCGGCGTAGATCGGGTCGATCTTCAGAGCCGTTTCGTAGCAGGCCAGCGCGCGCCCTTCTTCGCCCAGGCGCTGAAACGCAACCCCAAGGCTGGTATGGGCGACGACGTGATCCGGATCCTCCTGAACTGCCTTGTACAGCTCGCCAACCGCTTCCTGATATTTTCCACTTAACCCCAGCTCGATACCCCGGGCAAAATGTGAATCGAGGACTTCAGCCTTGGACGCACCTGCCTCCAGGGCAGGATTCAACAAGATAGGCAAGCCGGTTCGCTCAGAAGGTGTGTCCTCTTCATATTCTGGCTGGACCCACAAACGCGGATGGGCTTGTTCGACAGGCTGGGTCTCTTCCTCTGACGGATCCGCCATAGACCCTTCATCCGTCTCCTCCACCGGCGTGAACTCTTCTTCAACTGGATCGAACACGGAATGGGAATCGGTCTCCTCCCCGGGTGAGTTCTCCACAAGAACCGGAGTTGGCGGCAGGGGAATTTTGGGGAACGAGGTTAACCAGGCTTCTTGAGTGGCCTTGAGCACCCTTTCCTTCAAACCGGGGTCCTTGAATGGATGCCTCTGCCAGAATGGATAATTCAGAAATACCGCTCTATGGTTGCGCTTGATCTCCAGATAAAAATCCATCCGCTTGTAAAGAAACGAGTTGGCGAGCGCTGCGAATTGCTCAACGGCATTCTTTCCCTGCAAGCCGAACTTCTCTGGCACAAATCCCTGGAACGAGTCCCCAAAATGGGCTTCCACGACTTTGATGTGACCGACAATATGGTTATTGAATTCCTCAATTTCTTCTGTGGGAATCCAGAGCTCCTGATAGTGAGATTCGCCAACCGCGTGCTCTTCGAATTGAGCGATATATTCATCCTCCACCTTGAACTGGAGCACATAGCCTGCCAGCGCCTCCCTTTTTACATTCCAGTCCATGGCGATCTGGCGGGCATATTCGAGCTGGAGAACCGGATAGAAAATCGGTTGCTGCGGCAGCGAGGCGGGGAACGCCTGCATGCCGCTGTCATAGATCAGCGCCAGCTCCTGCAGACCAACCGAACGATAAAGGATCATATCCTATTCCAACCTGTGTATGCCTGGTTCCACCATAAATCATACCAGTACTATTGCCGCTTTGTCTCCCGGAAATCAGAGTATGCACCGGGTCGCTGGCAGAATATCACGGGTCCATCGATTAAAATTCGTTCGCATGTATAGGGACCTGCGAAACAGGAACCCCCTTCGCATCGCTCACATCAAAAAGAAAGCACGATCATGGAGATTATATGAACTCACCCGTCCGTGTCGCTCTCATGGGAGCAGGGATTATGGCACGCCATCATATCCGCCAGATTCTGAAAATGCAATCCACCACCCGGATCGTTGCTCTGTGCGAGCCATCGGAGGCGACGGCGCTGGAGGCTGCCAAGATTTTTGTCGATGCCGGGCTGATGCCCCCGCCCAATCAACCGGACTGGCAAAAGCTGATCGCCGAGTATGGCGCCGAGCTGGATGCCGTTTTCATTATTACTCCGCATGCCTTTCATCACGATCAAGCCAGGGCTTGTATGGAAGCAGGCATCGATGTCCTGCTCGAGAAGCCCATGGTGATGACGGCTGCAGAAGCGCACAGTTTGATCGAGACCCGCGACCGCACAGGACGCCTGCTGGTGGTAGCCTTTCAGGGAAGCTTGTCGCCGCAGGTGCGTCTGGCTTCGCGCTTGCTGCGAGCGAATGAGTTCGGTCGCATCCTTACCATCAGTGGCATCGTCTGGCAAAACTGGGGTGTGCTGACGGCGAATACCTGGCGGCAGGAGCCGGTGCTCTCGGGGGGCGGCTTTTTGTTTGACACAGGCGCCCACCTGCTCAACACGGTTGCCGATCTGGCGGGGGAGGATTTCGGCGAAGTGGCTGCCTGGTTCGTGCAGGCCGGACGGCCGGTGGAAACGCTGGCGGTCGCAATGGGGCGACTGAGGTCGGGTGCATTGGTCACCTTCCATGCCTGCGGCGAAGCCATTCCCTCGTGTCATTCTGAGATACGGGTCTTCTGCGAAAAGGCGATCCTGCATACGGGCGTGTGGGGTGAGACTCTGGCTGTACAATATAGCGGCGACCAGCCGCCGGCTCCTATACCTGTGCCTGCCTCACGCGGTGTGTGGGAACAATTCCTTGCGGTGCGCAGCGGACTCATTCCCAACCCGTCCCCGCCTGAGGTGGGACTGCGCATGGCAAAGTTGTGGGATGCGATCCGGGCGAGTGCGGCAAACCATGGAGTACCAGTGAGGTGTGAATAAACCTATGACTCTCAACGTTACGATCTGGAACGAATTTCGACATGAAAAGGTGCATCAGGAAGCTCGCAAGGTGTATCCCGAGGGCTTACATGCGCCGATCGCCGGGCATCTGCGCTCGGAGGGCATGACCGTGCGCGTGGCAACACTGGACGAGCCGGAGCATGGCCTCACCGAGACCGTGCTGGCAGAGACCGATGTGCTGACCTGGTGGGGACACATGGCTCACGCCGAAGTCAGCGATGAGATCGTTGCTCGCGTGCAGCAACGCGTGCTGGATGGAATGGGGCTGATCGTCTTGCACTCCGGTCATTTCTCGAAGATCTTTCGAAGGCTGATGGGCACCAGCTGCGATCTGATCTGGCGCGAGGCGGATGAGCGCGAGCGGATCTGGGTCGTCGAGCCCGGTCACCCAATTGCCGCCGGGCTGGGACCCTACTTTGAGATCCCACGCGAAGAGATGTATGGGGAGCGCTTCGATATCCCCGCCCCGGATACGCTGGTGTTCGTCAGCTGGTTTCAGGGCGGTGAAGTGTTCCGTAGCGGCTGTTGCTATCAGCGCGGTCTGGGGAAGGTCTTTTACTTTCGTCCGGGACATGAAACATATCCAACCTATTACCAAAAGGAAGTGCTGCAAGTGATTGCCAATGCAGTGCGCTGGGCGTCTCCGGTTGGCGCTCCCCCCGTGACGTATGGTAATCGGCCACCGTTGGAGCAAATTCGATCCCTATAAACTCATACTCAGAGACATAATGAACCGTTATGCCAGCCTTGAAAAATGACAGTCCACTATGGGTGAAATTTCCCAACAAGGGGAGGCAGGCAAGGTGACTGTCACTGTTTATGTAGCCGTTGTGATCGCGCTCCTCGGTTTCCTGATCGGCGTCGCAAAAGGTGGCTTAGGCGGGCTGGGGGCATTATTGACTCCCATCCTGGCACTGGTGCTTCCGGTGGCATCCGCGGTCGGGGTGCTGTTGCCGATGCTCATGGTTGGCGACGCGTTCGCGGTTTACATGTACTGGAGAGAGTGGGACGCGGACCTGGTCCGGCGCATGTTGCCAGCCGGAATCGTGGGAGCTCTTGCTGGCACAGCTCTGCTTGTGTGGTTGCCGCCAGATGGCTTGCGTGTTATTCTGGGAATCTTTGTACTGATACTGGTGGTGTACCGTTTTGTCAGCGACCGGATCCAGGCGATGCGCTACGAGCCGAGACGCTGGCACGCGCCGGCAGCAGGACTCCTCGCAGGGCTCGCTTCCGGGATGTTCAACAACGGCGGGCCGGCGTTCAGCTCGTATTTGTTGCTGCAAAAGCTGACGGCGCGACCGTTTATCGCGACCTCGGCGATCTATTTCGCCCTGCTTAACCTGATCAAAGTACCGGGGTTTCTGTACACAGGTGTTCTTGATCTACCGCTGTTGATATCGCTGTGGTGGGTGTTCCCATTTATACCCCTTGGGATCTGGGTCGCCAGGCTGACGCTCACGCGCATCAGCCTGGCGGCATTCGAATGGATCATCGTCAGCCTGCTGATCTTTTCCAGCCTGTGGCTGCTGCGCTGAAACATAGCGCAATGTCGCTAAAGGCTGATGACCAGATATTCTCACTTGGCGGGCCTCGATCACGATCCGGCTCCCGACGAATCTGTAATCTTGATGGGAAGCTGAATCCGTAACGTTCCCCACGACCACTCGTCTTGTGCAAGCGACATTCAAGACACTGGTTGTGAGGTAGCCAAGATGAACAATATGGAAACGGCCTTTCGTGAGGCGGGCCATGTCGTCATGACACTGCTCTGGGGTGTGTGGCGTGTAAACAGGGTCTGTATGGCAGGCATGGACCGTCCAGATGACGGCACGGAATATGCCCCCGTCAGAGAGATGGAAGAGAATGAACCCGGGCGGCTGTCAGGATCGAGATCTCTCGACGCAAAACTGGAGCGAGTGATAGCCGGTCCCGTTGCCGAAGCCATTTTCCGCGGGAGGGAAGTCTCCTACCCGGGTGGCTCCGTGGCACCTGATTTCGATTACCTTGTCGGGGCAATCCAGGAGAGTAGTCCGGGCGGCAGCCTTGCTGAAGCCCGGGCTGCCATCAATGAACATACGCAGGTTGTTCAAGCCGATCTGAAGCGTATGTGGCCCGTGGTGGAAGCACTGGCTCACGAATTGATGCACAAGAAAGAATTATTGGATCCGGAGATTCGTTCCATTGTCAGGATCGCGGTGAATAAGCTGCCGGATGACGAAAAAGCCTGGGCGATTTCCCGGCTAAGAAATGCACCGCCTCGTTCCTCACCATAACCTTTCTACGCACGTGCAGTTTCTACACGATCCTGCCTGATGCCGGCATCAGCTCATTGGTGCTGTTGAAAGAGCTTTCGCAGCATGAATTTACGATGGCCCGGCGGGAAGTCCTCCAGCACGCCGTAGACAGTGTACCCATAACGTTCATAGAAGTCACGTGCCTGGAAGCTCATGGTGGTCAGGTGAGACCCGATGCAGCCGCGCTCGCGCGCCAGCCGTTCCGCCTCTGCCAGCAGGCGGCTCCCATATCCCTGTCCGCGCAGGGCGTCGCTCAGCCAGAGGATATCCACATACAGCCAGCTCCAGATGGTGCCTCCCAGGAGACCACCGAGAACGACTCCCTCCACAGCGCGGACAAACAGGATGAGGGGCTCAAACGTGTCGTCGGGGGCGCGCTCCCGGTTGTATGCCGATAAGCCGCGGCGGACGATCTCAACCTCGTCTGGCTGGGGCATCGGCTCATAGGTGATCGTCGGCGAAATCGTCACAGGCACCTCCTTCTGCGTGGGGAATGCATTACGTAGCGGATTGATCATACCGCACATCCAACCTGCTTCAGGCTGCCGGTATGATAGCTTTTTGCGCAAGCCAGCCATTGGGGGAAGTTCCTACCGGGGAAAGGGGGCATCTATGGACGAGGAATTTCGCATATCTATGTAAAATAACGATGTTGCGATTCAAGTCTTCAGAAAGGAGATTCGTTGTTATGGCAAACAATTCCAACCGTCCCAGCGGCCGAGCCTGGAAGAATGAGCGTGCTTCGGTCAGCAAGAAGAACAAGTCTCGCCCCAAAAGTAACAAGTATAGTAAGTCGGATACGAGCCAACGTCCTGAAGCGGGCAGCACGGAGCGCTACTGGCGCGCGGGCTATACCCGCAAGGATGGGACAAAGGTCAAGGGGCACTACGTCAATAAGTCGAAGTCGTAAGAACGACGATTGAGTGCTCCCCGTATCTCTGTGAGAGGGAAGAACTCATTGCTAATGGGAAGGAGACGAGCAGAGCCACCGGAAACTCCTTCCGGCAAAGCACAGCCAAATATGCAAAGTGGGCGAGCCATAACGGCTCGCCCGCTGATCTTAAAAAGTGCTCGCTACCAGAGTGAGGGGGGCACCCTGATAACGAGCACTTTCATTATACAGGATGCAGAGGGGGATGCGACCTTACAAATTAATTTCAGTTCGTATGAAGCAGGTATTCGCGCAGTTGAGGAAGGTCGACAGGATGAGGGGACTGCCTGGCTGCTTGTATTGGGAAGTTCTCGACGCGTGGCATCTGCAATGATAATATGGTAATAGAACATTAATTCTATTCTTGCGTAAACCTGCTACAATCATACGCATGTATGAGCCTATTTCAAAAATACTACACTTCTTACTCTTAACGATTTTTATAGGCGCCGTCGGTAGTTCAGTTTATTACATCAAAGCGGACTCCAATATAGCACCTGTCGCATCGTTCATGCCTGCGTCGGTTCCCACCGCGCGGCCCACGGTCAACCCGGTGCCGGAGCCTGGCTGGACTCTTTTGCAGGCCGGGCTGGAGAAGCGTGTCTTTGAGATCTACGATCCCCAGAACCAGCATGTCGAGTCATTGCATGTCTGGCGCCTCGATCAGAATTACTTTCGGTTGGATGTCGCCTACGAGTCCCGGCCGAAAACTCTGGAGAGCTGGCAACAGGAGACGAATGCCGCCATCGTCATGAACGGTGGTTATTACAGCATTGACAATGAAAGATATTTTCCTGACGGGTTGACAATCGTGGATGGAATCGCCTCAGGGAGGAGCTTCCGAGGTCACGGTGGGATGCTGGCAATCCAGGAACACGGGGCAGAATTAAGGTGGCTCGAGGCACAACCATACCAGCCCTCCGAGCCGATTCAGGCGGCGCTGCAGTCTTTCCCTGTGCTTGTGCGACCGGGCGGGCAGCTTGGCTTCGGCGCGGAACGGGAAAATGGCGCAAGTGCAAGACGCACCGTTATTGCCCAGGATAGGCAGGGCCGAATTCTGTTCATGGTCGCCCCACAGGGATATTTCACGTTGCACCAGCTCAGTGCTTATCTAACTCAATTGGATCTTGACCTGGATATCGCCGTCAACCTGGATGGGGGCGGGTCGACAGGGATTCTGGTGGCGAACCCGCATGAGCTTATCGCTCCAACCCGGCCGATTCCGTTCGTGATCCTGGTGTACCCGCGCTGAGTACTCTGCCAACAAAGTTTTGTCCATGTTTCTGGCGCTATAAGAACATGTCATTCTCCCCGCTGCGCGGGGACGCCGGGACGGTGTGAGGGAGCGTTCCCCTGGCACCGTGCGGCTTACCCTGGCACCGCCCGCCAGGGCAGGTGAGCCGTATCAGGGCAGGTGTATGCGACCGAAGAATCCCCGCGTAGTTGAGCCAAAATGGCTCACCCATGCGGGAGATCCTTCGCCTGCGGCTCAGGATGACATAGGGAGGGTCCTCATACGGCACAAATTTTTGTTGGTAAAGTACTGGGTGGCGTCTTTGTGAACGTTCTTCCGCAGTACTCTCCGAGCGTGGGAAATTACAACGATCTGTAGTTAGTTTAGCACCCAGGCGTTGAGGACAAGGGTGAACTGTCCGATCCTATTTCCGTCGGCATAAACGGTGAATTCGTCGTACATGGCTTTGGGGCTGGAAATCTTATCCACTTTTATATCATTGTAGATGGGCTCGAGAAGTATCCTGGCACGCGTCCCGCCTTGATCGGTTTCTTCGAGATAGACAAGACCGCATTTTCCATTCACATCCACGCGCTCGAGGCAGTAATTGCAGCCGGCATAGCGGTCGTAATGGAGGGATTGCCTGGCAAGAAATTTCACTTTTTCGGTGGCGTCGAATATCGTCATTTTATTCTCCGGCACAATTCTGTTCCAGAACCCGATATTTCACAATTGACAAACGTCATTATTCCGACGCTATTTTGCGGGCAGTTCTTAACCTCTCGCGACCTGCATATTGGACCTAATGTCCCCAGCTTCCTATTAAGAGCGTCTTGCGTATAACCAATCCGGGCGAGGGAAAGATATCTGGCGGGACCTGATAGAGTACCGCCGTAACATGGAGAATGCACACTCGTTAAGCAAAGCGGAAACGCAATGTCTTCATTATGGGGATGCAGACCGAAATGAAACTAGAAGAAGGAGATAACTATGTCAAAACATAAATATGATCATGATTTTGAAGAGTTCGGGCGTACGACCAACGTCGGTGGGGGCAGACATGTATTTAAGGGTCTACTCATCGGGAGCCTGGTGGGCGCAGCAACTATGTTGCTATTTGCCCCTCGCTCTGGCCAGGAAACGCGCGCTGAGATCCGTGATAAAGCGATCGAGCTGCGTGACCGCACCAGCGAGACTGTCAATAATACGGTCTCGCAAGCCAAGACCAAGGCGCATGAGCTCAGGGAAAATGTCTGGGATCGCGCGGCAGAGGTGAAGCAGCGCGGCAAGCAGACAGCCCGCCAGCAGCTGGAGCGCGCCTCCGAGGCGCTCGAGACCAGCAAAGAACGGGTCCAGGAATACTAAAAAGTAGAACCAATAGATCCAACCGGTTCGCTTTGACCCTCTCCGAGGTATCGGGGAGGGTCAATTCTTAAGGCTAGAATTATTGGTTTGTATCGCCGCAACAAAGCTTCCGCTGGTCTGTTTCCTCTGTTAAGAGAGTGTGTGGAACGCCTGGCGCACGAATGGCGACCCAGGCTGGTGGCTGGTAATCTCCGGACCTGAGTAAGCAAAAGCGACCATCATCTTCACAGATGACGGTCGCTTTTCTTTTGTGCCTTGAGCGTTAGGCAACTCCAGTTATGATGAGCTCTTTTCGGTGGCAATGTGCTCCATTAGACCCGCTTTGTCCCACCAGGTGTGATGCTCGATGATCTTGTCCCCCGCGATGCGAGCCAGGGTCACGCCGGTGTACTGGATGGATTTGCCGGTTGGGGCAAAGCTCAGCCATTGCCCTGTATGCGTGCCCCGGGCAGTAAAGCGGACAGCCACGCGGTCATCTTCGGCAATCATGTCTTCGACGGTGTGCTGCAAATCGGGGAATGAGACAAGGAACTGGCTCACGAACCGCTCTACGCCCTCCGGCTGTGCGAAGAGCTCGGAGGCCACCGCGGTCCTGGCGTAATTCCACATCTCCTCATAAATACGGCGCATCAAGGCTTTGTTCTTACTGATCTGGTCAGACATGTTTTCTCTCCTTACAGGAAATTTAAAAAAGCCGGCACGATCCGGCAAGCCAACGCACGTTGACTTAAACAAATCCTGCGACAGCAGGCAGCTGCTATCGCAAATTGGGCAGGCGGGGAATATCTATGATGGGGTTGCGAGAAAAAAGGAAATAAAAAACTCCGCGCGTCTGGGCGGAGAGCAACGAGATAGTACACCCTCTCATCCAGAGTTGTCAAGGATCTGGCTGAGAGCTTTTGCTAAGAAGAGGCACTCTGATTTATGTCAGAGCGCCTCTTCTATGTCGTGCTTGCGGGAATGGGCTAGCGAACTGATTCTGCGATGCGGATCAGTTCCTCGGGCGTGACGCTCGACGAGGAAAGCCGGTACATAACGTCTCCAAGGGTCCAGGTCAGTGTCAGGTCTCCGTAGGCGGTGTCCCAGCTGCCGGTGTCATAATTCCAGCTACCCCCGGTCAGCCCGGCCGGCTGTCCATTGACCTCCACTTCCTGAAGGTGGTCCAGGTCTATCAGCCAGTTTACGGGAAGAGAAACTGCAAGCTCGATGTGCCCGCCACCGTCGGTGGATTTGACCCAGGTGATATAGGTGAAGGGGTTTGTCCCATTGGTGGGTTTGTACGGGAAATAGCTGATACGTACCGTCTGGCTCATGATATATCCCTCCGGCATCCATGCGGGCAGAAGGATATCAAAGGGGACCCTGGTGCGCGCTTGCTTGAGAGGGAGCCTTTCTTCCGGCACAAGGGTGACCTGGTCCTCGCTCAGGTGCGGCTCGTTCACTTCCGGTCCGATATAGGTAACGTCACCGACCTGCCGGAACATGCTGTCCAGGGCGGCGCGTGCTGCCGGGGAAAACGCGAAGGCAGCCATCAGCGCCGCGCAGAGAGCAGCAGCCAGCGTCAGTCGTCGAAACACGAAATGTCGTCGAGTGTTCATGGGAGCATTTATCCTCTGGTAGAGCTCTGCCGCAAACTCCCGGGGTGGGGGCTTACGAGAGCGGGTGAGAAAGTCATCGTTCATGGTTCGTCCTTCCATTGGGCACGCAATTGCTGGGTGACGCGGGACAGGATCGTGCTGACGTTGGATTCGGATAACCCGGTGAGCCGCGCAATGACGCGGTTGGTGAGACCGGCGCCATATTTGAGAGCCACCAACTCTCGCTCGCGGTCTGCAAGCCGGGCAAGGAGTGCCGCAAGCTGCGCAAACTCAGCATGTTCCTGGGCTGTGTCTTCGATCGAGTATGAGTCGGATACCAGAGCGGCATTCTCCAGCGGGAGAGTGGGTCGCCGGCGCCGAAAGTAGTCCACGGCGACGCGACGCGCCAGTGCAAACAACCAGGTGGAAAATGAGGCCAGGTCGTTCCGGTACTGAGCGCGCTTCCGCCAGGCTTTCTCGAATGTCTCGGCGGTCAGGTCTTCGGCAACCTGGTCGTCTCCCACCCGGTACCGAAAGTAGTTGTAAATGCGCGGCAGCTCACGCTCATAGACCGATTCAAAGTCCACCGTAAGAGCCAGGTTGGCAAGCCGGGAGAAGACGTCTGATTGCGTGCCCATTGCTACAATATATACGCTCCCGGTCCCTAATCTATCACACCCTTTTTTCGGCAGAAGGGACGACGCTTGATGAAATTCCGCATCTCCAGGTCTGCTGGGCCGGATCGCATCTACAGGCATAACAACAAGGGCTTTGCAGCGTTATAACAATTACGCGGCGCTATAATCTAGCGCGGCTTCCGGTTGATATATTGTTTGCGTCCGCTTATGCGAGCGGGACTTAAACTCAGCAAAAAGAGAAGGAGAGTAAAATGGAAAATTACGATTATGAAACTCAGCAGGATGAGGAAATGTCCGGTTCGGCTAAACACCTCCTGACCGGCATCCTGGTCGGTGGGCTGATCGGGGCGACTGCCATGTTGTTCCTTGCGCCGCGCTCCGGCGAAGAGATGCGCGCCGAAGTCCGTGATAAGGCGATGGATCTGCGCGACCGGACCACCGAAACGGTGAAGGACCGGGTTTCG
>DATHTH010000051.1:0-16758 GCA_035463495.1 Anaerolineales bacterium
ATACGCCCGGCAGCGGACCGAGATGTCCGAGGAGACCTGGCTCTGGCACGGCTGGGGATTGTACCGCCAGGGCGATACTGCCGGCGCCGTGGAAGACTGGCGCACCGCCCTATCCATTCGCCCTGGATATGAAGATGCTCTGTACGCGCTGAACTTCGTTGGCGCATCGCCATAAGAACATGACATTGCGAGCCCTTGATGCTTCTTGCTCTGCACGAAGCGGGGGCGAAGCGATCTCCTCCTGTAAGGCCGTTGATTGCTAGTGGCATATAATCATTTGTATGCAGAAACTCATCGTCGTTTCTTTCCTCCTCCTCAGCGCTTGCGCCACGAACTCTGCGCCAACACCGGTCATTGAATCGACAGCCACTCTGGTTCAAACGGATACACCGCTCCCGGACCCGTCTCCCACGATCGAGATCATAGCTCCGACTTTGACCGCGACCCTGCAAGCCACTCCAACGGTTGAACTTATCACCCAACGAATTTCGCCCGTCGATGGGATGCCGCAAGTCCATATTCCCGCCGGCACCTTTCGCATGGGCGGCCTGGACGTGCGCCGCGCCCCGAACGAGATCCCCGAGCACGATATCACCCTGGACGCCTTCTGGATGGACCAACTCGAGGTGACCAACGCGATGTACGGCTTGTGCGTCACCGCAGGTGAATGCACACTACCGCAGAATCTCAAATCGCAGAGGCGTCCCTCATACTTCGATAATCCTGAATTCAAGGACTATCCGGTGGTTTATGTCACCTGGGGACAAGCCGCAACCTACTGTGCGTGGACAGGACGGCGATTACCAACCGAGGCAGAATGGGAGCGCGCGGGCCGCGGGGATGACTTCCGCACCTTTCCCTGGGGAGAAGACAAAGCGGATGGAACGCTCGCCAACTTCAACATGCTGGTGGGCGATACATCCCGGGTGGGAAGCTTCCCGGCAGGCGCCAGTCCCTTTGGAGTCCTTGATATGGCAGGGAATGTGGCGGAATGGGTGAATGATTACTACAGCCATGACTACGCAAATGCCGTAACGTTGAATCCGAGCGGTCCCGAGACGAGTGCGAGCCTGCACCGCGTGGTGCGCGGGGGCAGCCTGGGAGACGCCGAGATCAATATCCGGGTCTCGAAGCGCTCCTCTGTATTGGGCTCGAACCTGAGCGCCGCGCCGGGATCAAGATCGTACCTGGGGGAAGCCTCACCGCGGATTGGCTTTCGGTGCGCAGCAGATGAATAGTTGTGTCGTTGCGAGCGCATCTCGTAAAGCAATCTCCGCATAGAGGGATCGCGCGCTTCTTTGGCATTTCGGCATTTGACAGGGGATGTACCGCCCTCGCGACCTTAAAAGTTTGAAGAGGCTTGCTCAAATAATTATTGCAAGCCTCCTCGCATAAATGGTGAGAAGCACGATGAGATGCTTCTCCCAACACCCCCTCTTTCGAACATAGTCCAGTGCTTTCTCAAGCACACTGTCATGACGTGAAAAGCGGTCGATGGTTACATATCAATCTTGCAAGGTCGCGTCCGCTTTTAAAGAACGGCTGTGCTGCACGTTCTTGCAACAGCACAGCCGTTTTCTATCATCTACCCCTCTTATCGATCACTTGAGCTTGAAGTATGCCACCAGCGTCGAGCCATCCAGGGTGGTCATCGTCACCCGATAGCATTTGCCGGGCGTCTTGGGCGTCTGCCAATTGTAGACGAACTGCCCGGAGGTTGAGTCGTAGCGCAGGACCGTACCGCCTGTGGCTGTGGTCTCGATATCATCAGAAGTCGCGGTCGCGGTGCAGGAGGTCTGTGCATAGGTCAGCGATTTGACGTTGGAGAGCGCAGTCAGCTCTGTGGAGCCGGAAATGATCTCGAACTTCAGCGGGACTGTGGCGCCACCCTTGACCGTGTTGTACACAATGGAGGCTCCGGGCATATCCACCGGCTGGTAGAAGCCTTTCAGAGTCCAGGTGCCCACCGTGAGTACGCCATTGACGTAGGTAAAGCTGTAGTTGTTATCCAGGCCGCCCGAGCAGACAATGGGATAGGATCCGACAGCAGCATGAGGCACGGTCACTCCACAGGTGGGTGCGGTATCGATCACGCTGGCATTCTCACTGTTGACGAAGCCACTGTACTGGAATGTGAAGGCCGGGTTCGCATCGCCAAAGAGCTTGCTCTGGTTGTCCGCGGTGACCGTCAGGAGGGCTTTGGTGATCTCGAAGTTCTCGCCGATATAGTTAAGAGCATAGTTGCTGCTCAGCGCCAGCGTGCCCTGCGTGATGGCATACATTCCGACATTTTCACCTGCTACACGGGTAATCGCACCGGAGAACGCGTCACCGAACACCAGGTCTCCACTGGTGATCTGATATGTCAGCGCGGGATCCGTACCACCGTAGACCTTGCTCTTAGCATCGGCGGTGACGGTGATCGGGCGCTCGGTAATGGAGAGATCCGCGCCAACGAAGGTCAGATCGTAGTTGCTGGACAGCGCCAGACTGCCCTGCCCAATGGCATAGGATCCCACGTTCTCACCCGCCGCGCGGCTGAGCGCACCGTTGAAGGCATCGCTGAACGCCAGGCTGCCACTTGTGATCTGGTACGTAAGGGCTGGATCGGAGTTGCCATAGACCTTGCTCCTGGCGTCGGCGGTGACCTCGATCAGTCTCTCTGTGATGGTCAGGTTCGCACCAACGAAGCTGAGTTCGTAGTTATCGTTCAGGCTGAGAGTGCCCTGGGCGATCGCATACATGCCGACATCCTCACCCACCTCACGCGACATGGTACCGGTGAAGGCATCGCTGAATGCCAGGCTGCCGCTCGAGATAAAGTAAGTAAGCTCAGGATCTGCCTCGCCATAGACCTTCGTCTTTGCGTTCGCAGTCACCTCGACCGGACGCGGGGTGATGGTGAAGTCTGCCGTGTTGTAGGTGATCTCGTAGTTGTCGAGAACATCGACCGGGCTCAGCGTGGCGCTGATCGTGTACGTGCCCACATCTTCACCCGCGGTGCGGCTATAGCTCGCCGTCACGCCATCCGCAGGCAGGAATCCGCTCAGGGTACCCGTCAAGACCGGGTCGCTATCGCCGTACGTCTTACCGGCAGCATCCGGTGTGACCGAAGCAGCCTTCTGGGTAATCTCCAGTGTGCCGGGCACAAAGGTCAGATCGTAATTGTCACTCAGTGCCATCGTGCCTTGCGTGATGGCATATTCACCGACGTCCTCACCGAGGTCACGAGCCAGAGCACCGGTAAATTCATCGCTGAATGCCAGGCTGCCCCCTGTAATCGTGTAGGTCAGAGCCGGATCGGCATCGCCGTACGTCTTGCTCTTATCGTCCGCCGTAACTTCTACAGCGCGAGTGATGATATCCAGCGTCCCAGGCACAAAGGCCAGGTCATAGTTCGTGCTCAGCGCAAGTGTGCCCTGCAAGATGTCATAGGTGTCGACATCCTCACCCGGATCGCGCTCCAGCGTACCGATGAAGGCATCGTTGAACGCAAGCGTGCCACTTGTGATCTCGTATGTCAGTGCGGGATCGGCATCGCCGTACGTCTTGCTCTTATCATCGGCTGTTACCTCAATAGCGCGAGTGGTAATCTCCAGCGTCCCAGGCACAAACGTCAAATCATAATTGTCACTCAGTGTCAGCGTGCCCTGGGTGATGGCATAAGAACCGACATTCTCTCCTGTCACGCGCTCCAGCGCACCGGTGAAGGCATCGCTGAACGCCAGGCTGCCTTCTGTAACTTGGTACGTCAGCGCCGGATCGGCATTGCCGTAGATCTTGCTCCTGGCGTCGGCGGTGACCTCGACTGGGCGTTCTGTGATGGTCAGGTTTGAGCCGACGAAGCTGAGGTCATAGTTATCGCTCAGGCTGAGAGTGCCCTGTGTGATCGCGTACATGCCAACGTCCTCACCCGCGGCGCGCGTCAGGGTTCCGGTGAAGGCATCGCTGAATGCCAGCGAGCCAGCTGTGATCTGATAGGTCAGCGCCGGATCGGCATTGCCGTAGATCTTGCTCCTGGCATCCGCCGTCACCTCAACCGGACGGCGTGTGATGGTGAAGTCTGCCGTATTGTAGGTAATATCATAGTTGCTCAACACGCTCGCCGGATCGAGCGTGGCAGTGATGGTGTACGCGCCCACATCTTCACCATTTGTGCGGCTGTAAGACGCTGTGACACCGTCTTCCGAGAGGAATCCGCTCAACACACCCGTGAGGGCCGGATCGGCATCGCCGTAGGTCTTGCCGGCAGCATCCGGCGTCACGGAAGCAGCCTTGGGATCGATCATGAACTCGGCGGTGTTATAGGTGATATCGTAATTGCTCAGGGCATCGACGGGGCTCAGTGTAGCGCTGATGGTGTATGGGCCGCCCAGGACGGTCTCGCCCGCCGTACGGCTGTAGGTTGCAGTCACGGCATCGGCAGGCAGGAAGCCAACCAGGGTGCCTGTGAAGATCGGGTCTGCAGCGCCATAAATCTTGCTGGCAGCATCGGGGGTAACAGAGGCGGCTTTCTGAGTAATCTCCAGGGTGCCGGGCACGAAGGTCAGGTCGTAGTTGGCGCTCAATGCCAGTGTGCCTTTGGTAATCGCGTAGGTTCCAACGTCCTCACCCACCTCACGCGACATGGTACCGGTGAAGACGTCGCTGAACGCCAGGCTGCCACCCGTGATCTCATACGTCAGAGCCGGATCAGTGTCGCCGTATGTTTTGCTCTTGTCATCGGCTGTGACTTCGATGGAGCGAACGGTGATATCCAGTGTACCTGGGACAAACGTCAAATCGTAGTTGGCTGAGAGTGCCAGTGTGCCCTGGATGATGGCATAAGAGCCGACATTCTCACCCGGGTCCCGATCGAGCTCGCCTGTAATAGCATCGCTGAAGGCAAGAGAGCCGCTCGTGATCTGATACGTCAGCCCGGGATCCGTATCGCCGTAGGTCTTGCTCTTATCGTCGGCTGTTACTGTGACCGGGCGCTGCGTAATCTCCAGGTTTGCGCCGACGTAGGAAAGTTCATAGTTGCTGTTCAGCGCCAGGGATCCTTGCAGGATGGCGTAAGAACCGACATCTTCACCCGCGGCGCGCTCCAGCTCACCGATAAAGGCATCACTGAATGCCAACGAGCCAGCTGTGATCTGATAGGTCAGTGCCGAATCGGTGTTGCCGTAGACTTTTGTCTTGGCATCCGCCGTCACCTGGACTGCGCGAGGATCGATGTCAAAGTCTGCCGTGTTGTAAGTGATCTCGTAGTTGTCGAGAACATCGACCGGGCTCAGCGTGGCGCTGATCGTGTACGTGCCCACATCCTCACCCGCGGTGCGGCTATAGCTCGCCGTCACGCCATCCGCAGGCAGGAATCCGCTCAGGGTGCCCGTCAAGACCGGGTCGTTATCGCCGTACGTCTTACCGGCAGCATCAGGTGTGACCGAAGCAGCCTTCTTCGTGATCGACAGGGTCCCTTCGACGAAAGCCAGCGTGTAATTGCTGTTCAGCGCCAGTGTGCCTTGCGTGATGGCATACTCGCCGACGTCCTCACCCGGATCACGCGCCAGCGCACCGGTAATTTCATCCCCCGCAGCCAGTGAGCCACCCGTAATCGTGTAGGTCAAGTCCGGATCGGCATCGCCGTACGTCTTGCTCTTATCATCCGCCGTAACTTCGATTTGACGTAATTCGATTGTGAAAACACCGGGCACAAAGGTCAGGTCATAGTTCGTGCTCAGCGAGAGCGTACCCTGCAAGATGTCATAGGTGTCGACATCCTCGCCGGACTCACGTACCAATCCACCGCTAATCGTATCGCCATTGACGAGCTCCCCACTGGTGATGCTATAGGTCAATGCAGGATCCAGCCCGCCATAGACCTTGCTCTTCGGATCCGCGGTGATGGTGATAGGCCGTGCACTGACTGTCAGCTCGCCATCCTGATAGGTGATGATGTAGTTGTCCAGCCCCATGCCAATCGCATCGCTGGCGAGGATGGCATAGGAACCGACCGCAGCGGTGGCAGCAGCGCCGTCACTCGTCAGGCTGACGCTGTCCACTGTATCGCTGTTGACCAGGCCAAGGATCGTAAACTCAGTGCCCGTAAACGTAAGTGTATCGCCGTAGGTTTTGCTCAAATCATCTGCGATGATCGTCAAGCCCTTCGGATCTACCACGAATGCGCCGTTGATGTAGTCGATCGTGTAATTGCTCAAGCCCGTTCCCACAGCAGCGCTCGGGATAATGGGATAGGAACCGGCGGCAGCGGTGGGTGCGGCGCCCGCGCTGGTCAGGGTCACGCTGTCAATCTCGTCGTCGTTCACCAGACCATCGCTGGTGAACTCCGTCCCGTCAAAGGTGAAGGCAGCGCCGTAGGTCTTGCTCTGGTTGTTTGCCGTGATCGTCAGGAGCTTTTGTTCGACGGTGAAGGTGCCATCCACATAGCTGATGGTGTAGTTATCGAGGCCTGAACCCACGGCATTGCTCACAAGAATATCGTGAGAGCCCGCTGCCGCGGTGGCGGGAGCGCCCGTGCTCGTCAGAGTCACGCTATTCACGCTATCGCCATTGACCAGGCCGTCAGTTGTGAACTCGGTTCCATCGAAGGTGAAGTCTTCACCATAGGTCTTGTTTTGGTCGTCGGCGGTGATCGTCAGGGCTTTCGGGCCGACCGAGAGCGTGCCGTTCTCGTAGCTGATCGTGTAGTTATCGAGACCCGAACCGGTAGCATTGCTGGCGACAATCGGATAATCTCCCACAGGAGCAGAGGCAGCAGCCCCGGTGCTGGTCAGGGTGACGCTAGCCACGTCATCGCCGTTCACCAGGCCGACGACGCTGAATTCGGTGCCTGTGAAGGTGAACGGTTCTCCATAGGTCTTGTTCTGATCGTCGGCTGTGATCGTCAGGAGCCTGGCGTTAACGGTCAGCGTTCCATTTACAAAGGAGATCGTGTAATTCGCATCGGATGCGCCGCTCGCTGTGATGGGATAGCCGCCGACCGGGCTGGAGGCATCTGCAGTCGTAGCCAGAGCTACCGGAGTATCGAGATCCTCCGGACCATCGCCGTTGACGAAGCCATCGTAGGAAGCCGTGAGTGTCGGGTTGGCATCGCCGTACGTCTTTGATTTGACATCCGCCGTAATGGTAAGGGCGGCGGGCTTGACCGTAAGGGTACCGTTGGCGTAAGTAAAATCGTAGTTATTATCCACACCGCCGAAGCAGGTAATGGTGTAGGTCCCGACATTGGTATGCGGGCCGGCGACATTACAGGTTGGGGCAATATCTACATCTCCTGCATCATCGCTGTGCTGGAAGCCTGCATACTGGAATGTAAAGACCGGGACATCGCCATAGGTAGCGGTCTGGTCATCGGCTGTTACGGTCAGGAGAGCCTTCTCGACGGTGAGAGTTCCGTTGACATAGGAGAAGGAGTAGTTGTTATCCAGGCCGCCGGAACAGACGATGTCGTACTCGCCTGCATCTGCATGCGCGCCGCTCACCGAACAGGTTGGCGGCGTATCGACATCGTTCGCATCATCATCATCGATGAAGCCGCTGTATTCGAAGGTAAAGGCCGGGTCCGGCTGACCGTACGTGATTGTTTGATCGTCGGCAGTGACGGTGAGGCCTGCCCGGGTGATGGTCAGTTCCCCATCGACGAAGGTCAGGTCATAATTGCTGCTCAATGCCAGCGTGCCCTGACCGATGGTATAGGCGCCGGCGTCCTCGCCGGGATCACGCTCCAGGGCACCGCTGAAGGAATCGCTTCCAACCAGAGTGCCGCTCGTGATCTCATAGGTCAGAGCAGGATCGTCTTCTCCATAGACTTTGGTCTGATCGTCGGCTTTGACGGTCACCGGCCGCGGGTCGATCGTCAGGTTCGCGCCGATGAAGGTCAGGGCATAATTGCTATTCAGCGCCAGTGAGCCCTGGCTGATAGCGTAGCTGCCGACATCCTCACCAGCTGCACGAGCCAGGGCGCCGGTGAAGCTGTCACCCGAGACAAGAGAGCCGCTGGTGATCTCGTAGGTAAATTCAGGATCATCCTCGCCGTAAAGTTTCGATTGCGGATCAGCCGTCACGGTGATCGCCCGAGTGCCAATTGTGAATGTGCCGGGTACAAAGGTAAGCGCATAGTTGCTGCTGAGCGCCAGCGTACCCTGCAGGATGTCATAGGTCCCGAGCGCTTCGCCATCTTCCCGATCCAGCTCCCCGGTGAATACATCGCTGAACGCCAGTGAGCCGCCGGTGATGGAATAGGTCAATGCCGGATCAGGATCGCCGTACTGCTTGCCCTTGTCATCGGCAGTCACCTCGATCGGTCTCTCTGTGATGGTCAGGTTCGCGCCGACAAAGGAAAGCATATAGTTGTTGCTCAATGCGAGCGTGCCCTGCCCAATAGCATACGTGCCGACTGCCTCCCCCGCGGCACGCGCCAGCGCGCCGCTAAACGTATCGCTGCCAACCAGAGACCCGGTGGTGACCTGGTAAGTCAGCGCCGGATCCGCAATTCCGTACACTTTGTTCTGTGCATTCGCGGTGACTGTAATGGAGCGCCGATTTACAGTTAATGTTGCCGCGTTGGAAGTCACGGTGCCGCAGGTATTCGTAAAGACCGCTCGATACTGGGTCCCGCTCTGCGAAACGCCAGGGGTGGTGATGGTCAGCGGCGAAGTGGTTGCGCCCGGGATGTTATTCCAGTTCGCGCCGCTATCTGTGCTTTGCTGCCATTGCAGGCTGGGACTGGTCCCGGAGGCGGCTGCCGTAAAGACCGCATTGTCACCGTAGGTCACCGTCTGGTTGGTAGGCTGCGTTGTCATAGCTGGCGCGGTGCAGACCACAGCTTCTCGCAGCACCACCATCTGAGCGACCCACTTGTCGACAGATGCGGCATTGGAGGTGCGGTTGCCGGTCGCGCCGGCGGTGGTAATCAGCTGATCCGCGGCGCGAATGCTCACATCTTGAGGATTCTGCCGGGAATAGCGATTCGTCATCCCGCCCGGGTCTGTCAAGGTTGTGTTCTTCTTAACGCCGAACAACGCCACCAGCACCGAGTTGGTTGTGGCGTTGACGCTCAGCGCGGTCAACGGGTTGCTCGTGCCCGTGTTACCGCTCGAAGTCACGATGGGGTTGGTTGTATCGACCCCTGTGTAACGGGCAATGCCCCCCGCAGCTTTGACCGCCTGACTGAATGTCCAGACATAATTCGCCGGGTCGCCTGCGGCGGCGAACTTGTAGTAAATCGCCTGCCCGAGGTCCGTGCTATGGTTTGTACGCAGGACAAGATTCCAACCGGCAGGAGCAGTGATCGTAACATCAGAGCCCTTTTCGACCGTGATCTGTGCGAGAAGGAAATCCCCAGTTGCGGTGCCGGTGGGTTTTGGGATCGACAGGGTTGTGTTCGCATTCCCGCTGGCACCGCTTGTGATACCTGTCTGCGCAGTGCCAAACGCAATAGCATCCGTAAACGTTCCTTCTTCTCGTACACCAGAGTGCAGGCCGGTAGCGGCGTAGTAATACAAACCATCTGCCCGCCAGTCATTCCAGAGCGTGACCTGGCAGGACCACGAGCCGTCGTCCGCCACCACGGGCGCCGGGTCACAGTTCACCTGGTAATCGTTCGGTCCCCATACTTCCACGTGGACCGACTCGCCCGGAAGATAGCCCGCGCCATTGCTGTTGTCGCCGTAGATGGTCACAACACTGCCGGGGGTGTAGTCTTCCTGGTCGGTGCCCACGTACGCCAGGGCCGTCATAGGCGCCGTCGCCTGGAAAAGCATGAGGGCGATCAAGAGTGCATTGAGAAATTTGTTTTTCATCTATAAATCCCTTTCAAAAAAGCTATGAAGATTAAGTCCCACTTTGGCTGGAACGCTGTCCTGTTCGTGAAGCCATCGCGATCAGGACAAAATAAATGAACCGCCGGTGACGGAGCGCAGCTCGGCGCAGATAAGCCTCTGTTATTTTCCGGGTTGTATTGCGGTGATTGTTCCTAATGATGCTCAGCGATGTTTTCATGTTGATATCCAGGTGTGCGGAAAGTCCCTTACGGTTTTGCAAGCCGATGTCATGACGCCTTACATATATGCCGGTTACAGGTTCGCAGTCGCAAAAAGGTTACATTCAGCATCGTCAGCGGTCGCAAAACTCGCTTTTTTAGTCGCAGTTCCCCTCGGGTTCAAAATTTGATATACAAAACAAACTGCACTGACAAAGTCAGCGCAGTTTGTTTATACAAGACGTACAACGCCGGGAAACAGTCCGCGATGTGGATGAGGTGTCGTCGAATCTTGCTCAGTGTAAAGAAAATTGCGCAAAGAAATAGGGGATCCATGCTCCCAGCGCGGCCGAAACCAGCAGGAAGATCACGATGATCTTTGTCTCCAGGGAGAGCCGTTTGTGTTTTCTGCGATAGTGAATGTACATGGTTGTCTGCCTTTCCGAGAAAATAAGACCATATAGAAAAATGATACGGGTCCTTGCAGTTCTGCAAGTTATAGTCATGACGCCTGATAGATCGTCCAGTTACAATCGGTCCGTTGCCAAAAGGTTACAGGTTCAGTTCAGTGCAGCGAGCCTCTACTGGTTCGGCGCTACACCCCAACAACCCGATCAACGCAAAAACGGAGCTTCCCTGATTCGAGGAGCTCCGTTCCAAACGCCGAATTTTCGTTACTCAGCCGCGAGTCGATAGCCTACCCCGGTCACCGTCTGAATAATCAGCGGGCCGGTGGGGTCAACCTCGATCTTGCGGCGCAGCCGGTAAACGACATTCTTGAGCATCGTATTATCGGCTTCTGCGTTGTATCCCCAGACCCTCTGGTTCAGCTCGCCAATGGTTACTATCTGTCCTGGCCGGTTCATGAGATAGTACAGAAGCCTCAGCTCCAGGTTGGTCAGGCGAATCGCGCCCCCGTGCTTGAGCAGGATTGTCTTTTGCGAGGGGAAAAGCTGCAGCGGTCCGACGCGGATGGGGTTGAGGACATCTATCGAAACGCTGGCAGAGCGCTTCAGCCAGACCTTGAGCTTTGCCGTTAAAAGGGAAGGGCTGGCAGGTTTTACAATATGATCGTCAATTCCAGCCCCATAGGCATCCAGGATCTCGTCCTCGCTCCATGCGGACGTGAGCAAGATGATGGGGATGAGCATCTCTCCGCGCAGGCTCTTGATCAGTTCCAGCGTGACGTCCCGCGGCTGGTTGATATCGAACAGGATTAGGTCAGGAATCTCTCGTTCCCAACGTGACAGCGCCTCCGCCGGGTTGGTCTCGAGAGCCACGTGCAGTTTTTCCTGCTGGAGGCTGAACATCCACAATGGACCGGTGACCGGCCGGTTGCTGACGATCAACACTTTTGGCGCGGTAGTCAGCTTTTCCGGCACAGCACACCTTGATGGATAAAGGAAAGAAATGTCATTGGTACGATGACTCCCTGCTTGACTGGATTTCATTGTAGCATTTTTATTCTTTCGAAGAGATAGCGAAAACATTGCTGTTGGTTACACTGCCAACATGGTGTAATTGACTTTCCCTCCTCCCTATGATATTATGCCGACACAATTCAATAGCCCCACAAGGCGCTCTTATCCAGAGAGGCGGAGGGAACGGCCCTGCGATGCCTCGACAACCTGCCAGCAACGTCATCATTAGACAACGCTGAAAAGGTGCCAATTCCGACAGACCGCTTTCGGGTGTGTCCGGGAGATGAGAGGGCTTCATGCTCAAAGATTGATTGCCCTTTCTGCACGTCTGAAGGGGCAATTTCATTTCTAAAGGAGTTTGCAACACAATGAGCAACACATTCATGACAGCCTCGAAACTGATGTTCACATCCGAGTCAGTCAGCGAGGGACATCCCGATAAGCTCTGCGATCAGATCTCGGACGCGGTCCTGGACGCGTGCCTCGAGCAGGACCCGCGCTCGCGGGTTGCCTGCGAAACCGCAACGAAGACTGGCTTCATCGCCCTGCTCGGAGAGATCACCACCCAGGCCTTTGTAAACTTCGACGAGCTCGTGCGCAAAGTGGTACTGGAAATCGGCTACGACAACAGTGACAAAGGCTTTGACGGTCATACCTGTGCCGTGCTTTCAGCTATCGCCAGCCAGAGCCCCGATATTGCCATGGGCGTGGACCGCGCCCTGGAGACGCGCAACGGGCACGAGCGAAGCAGTCCTGTGGACGAGGTTACCGATGCCGAAGTCGAGTCCATCGGTGCAGGCGACCAGGGCATGATGTTTGGCTATGCCTGTAATGAGACCCCCACGTTGATGCCCATGCCCATTTATCTCGCGCACAAGTTAACGCGGCGTCAGAGTGAATTGCGCAAAGATGGCAGCATCGCCTGGCTACGTCCGGACGCCAAGAGCCAGGTCACGGTCGAGTATTCGATGGGGAAGCCAAAGCGCATCGATACTGTCCTCATCTCCACCCAGCACGCGCCGGACGTCTCGCATGCCGAGATCTCCGAGATCGTCACGGAACAGATCATCATGCCCGCCCTGCCCGAGGAGATGGTGGACAGGGACCTCAAGGTCTACGTCAATCCAACCGGGCGCTTCGTGGTGGGTGGTCCCATGGGCGATGCCGGCCTGACAGGGCGTAAGATCATTGTGGATACTTATGGCGGGATGGGCCGTCACGGCGGCGGCGCCTTTAGCGGAAAAGACCCCACAAAAGTGGACCGCTCTGCAGCGTACGCGGCGCGTTATGTGGCGAAGAACATCGTCGCCGCGGGACTCGCCGACCGCGTCGAAGTGCAGGTCGCGTATGCCATTGGCGTTGCACACCCGCTCTCGGTGAATGTGGAAACCTTTGGCACTGCGAAGATCGAGGATGACAGGATCGCCGAGCTGATCAACGAGTTCTTCGATCTGCGCCCGGGCGCGATCATCCGTGACCTGGGCCTGCGCAAGCCAATCTACCGCAAGACGGCAGCATATGGTCACTTTGGCCGCGACGATATCGAGTTCCCCTGGGAGCGCACCGATAAAGCGGAAGCGTTGAAGAACGCTGCAGGGCTATCGTAGGTTATTTGTAAATAGCAGTTGGAAAGCGCCTCTGAAATTCAGAGGCGCTTTTGAGTTAAACCCGAATAATTGGTCGAGTGTAGGCAGTCGAGACTAGCGGTTATCATAAATAAACTTCTAAAATCGATCCAGCCGCAGCGGCGTCAAATCCATATCTGTTTGCACCTCGCACACCAGCTGTGAAACCAGCTTTCCCGTGATGGGTCCGAGCGACATTCCCAGCATCGCGTGACCCGCGGCAACGATGAGGTTTCGGAAGGAGTCGGACCGGCTGATGATCGGCAGCCCATCCGGCGTGCACGGACGGAGACCGCGCCAGGTCTGGAGCAGCTTTGCCTCAGCCAGCCCGGGCAAATATCGATACGTCGCTTTCCGAATCGCCTCGACTCGGCGGGCGTTGATCGAGAAGTCCATCCCGGCCAGCTCCAGTGTTCCTGCCACGCGCAGCGCGTCTCTCATTGGGTTGACGACCACGTGCGCATCGGCAAGGAGAAGTGGGAGCCGCGGAGAATTCTCCGGTTTCTCGTAGGTGAGGCTATAGCCCTTCGCGGCCTGGATGGGGACGCGCAGCTTCAACATCCGCGCGATCGCAGGTGACCACGATCCCGCCGCGAGGATGACATGCTCCGCATGGAAGTCCCCGCGCGTGGTCTTGATCTTGTTGACGGCTCCATTTTGCGTTTCGAATGCAAGGACTTCTGCGCCGGCCGGAATCTCCACACCCAGCCCCTGCGCCCGCTCTGCCAGTCCCTGCACAAAGCGCAAGGGATCGATATGCCCGTCCCGCGGGTAGAAGATGCCACCGGTGATCGCTGGCAGCAGCGCTGGCTCCAGATCCAAAACCTCGGAGGGGTTGAGCACCTGAATGGGAATATCCATGCGCTCCAGCAAGCGTGCCTCTTCGATTCCCTCCTTGAAACTGTGCTCAGTTAAGTAAACCTGCAATGACCCGTCATCTTCAAATCCAAAGTCAAATCCTGCCTGCTGTGCCAGCTCCTCGTACAGCGCCCGGCTCGCCAGCAGCAGGTCGCGCAGCACCGGGAGGCTAGCCATCATCCGGTGGGGACGGCTGGACAAAACAAAGCGCGCCAGCCAGCGGACCAGGGCCGGGTCGAGGCGCGGCTGGATGTAGAACGGGCTCTCTGCATCCAGCAGCCAGCGCAACCCTTTCCCGAGCGCTCCCGGCGACGCCAGCGGCACGGCATGGCTGGGGACTACGAGTCCCCCGTTGCCATGCGAACAGCCTGAGGCGACTTCGTCTTTTTCGAGGAGCAGGACCTTCACGCCCTTTTGAGCGAGGTAGTAGGCAGAGCAGACCCCGATCACGCCGCCGCCGATGATGGCAACATCATATTGAGAGTTCATCTCAGGGTATTATATTCCCACTCTGGAGACCCTGGTTTACTACACTAAGTCTCTTGCGAAAGTGCTGGTAGGGCGGGTTTGCTGCATGGCGTCCCGAGCAGATGCCGAGGGGCGACCCGCGGAAATCTGGTGCAGTCAGGCTGCTCCTCGACACACACTCCGAGTGCTATGCAAAAGCCCGGCGTACATTGACTTATGCAAGACATCTACTATTTCATCAACACATATCATGGCTTCTCCAGCCCATGTGTGGTCAGCAGCTCCTCGTTTTCCAGGATGTTCTGAGTCCTCCCGTCTGCTACGATCTGACCTTCGTCCATCATGATGGTACGCGGGAATAATTCCTGGACGAGGCGCATATCATGGGTCGAGACCAGCATCGTGATCGGCAACTCCCGCAGCAAATTGATCAGTGTCCTGCGCCCACGCGGGTCGAGACCGGCGGAAGGCTCGTCGAGCACCAGGATCTGCGGGTCCATGGAGAGCACAGTGGCGATAGCAATCCGTTTCTTTTCGCCCATGCTCAAGTGATGAGACAAGCGGTCTTTGAACCCGGACATACGAACCGCCTCGAGGGCAGAGTTGACCCGTCGTTCCACTTCCTCCATTGGCAATCCCATGTGCAACGGACCAAATGCTACATCCTCGAAAACGGTCGGAGAGAAGAGCTGGTCATCCGGGTTCTGGAAGACGAGCCCCACCATGGCGCGGACGGCAGACAGGTTCTCGCGCGTCAGGCGCTGTCCACCGATGGTCACCTCTCCATGCCCACTGAGGATTCCATTCAAGTGCAACATCAGCGTGGACTTACCCGCGCCGTTAGGTCCCACCAGTGCGACCTTGTCGCCTTCACACAGCTGGAACGAAACGCTGCGCAAAACAGCACGGCCATCGTGATAGGAAAAACTCAGATCCCGAACTTGCAAAACAGTTGTCATACGCGTCCCACCACCTGCAGCAACAAAATAACAGACAACGCCAGCGCGACCACAAGATAGTCACGGCGCCGCAGCTCATGCGGGTTGACCGTCTCCATGTGGCCTGCGTAGCCGCGCGCCAGCATGGCATTGTAGACGCGGTCACTTCGCTCGTAGCTGCGCAGAAAGAGCTGGCCCGCCATATTCCCGGCGACGCGCGCCCGCCACGCCACGCTACCACCAGAACGACGACCAGGTATCCCCGGCGAAGCAGAACGCGCTTCCCGCGCCCGCATCAGGCGGAAAACTTCATCGGTTAACACAAAGAGGTAGCGGTAAAGAAACGCGATGATCGTGGTCAGAATAGCGGGCACCCGCAGATGTTCCAGTGCGTGGATAAGATCCGGGAAGCGCACAGTAGCGACAAGCAGGATCCCCATCTGCACAGAGAGCCATGAGCGGAACAGGATACTGACAAAGCGCAGAAGACCGGCATCGGTGATAGTGAGAGTCCAGAACAGGAAGTGAAACGTGGAAAGTGGTTTGCCGGGTAAGGAGAAGAGCACAGTGACGGCAATGAGGGCGAAGGGCAGCGCCACCAGCGAGCGTCTGAAGGTGAAGCCGATGCCGAGATTCGAGAACAAATTGGCAAACAGCAGGAAGAGCCACGACAATCCAAAGGCGACCCAGGCGCCGTCGGGCAGGAGCGCGTTGGACAGGATGAAGGCGACCGTGATCACCACCTTGGCCCGCGGGTCGAGGCGATGGACGAAGCTCTCGGATTCGTGATAACGGTCAAATGCGTCGAAATGCATCATCTTACAAGCGATATGCGATACTCGATCTTCGAATCTCGACTCTCGGGTATCAGATTAGCTCTTTGCCTTCAACCCCTGCCCGAGCAGGAGGATGATCACGCCCACAACGATGATGCCGATGGTCCCGGCGAAGATAGTCGAAAGAGTAGTCTCTCCGAGGAAAGGCAGGGTGTAATCGGGGATGGTCTCATAGGGAGCCGAAGCGCCCCGGTTAAGAAAACCGAGGTCGGAAGCCACCCGCTCGAGCCCGTCCGGGTCCGCAGAGGCAAGGGGCGAGAGCAGGACAACAGCCAGCGAGACCAGCACGCCCGCCACCACCCAGCCGCGGCTCCCTCTGGCGGAGTCAGACTGTTCGCCGATCAGGTCAGGCCGCGTCTGCAGGATGAAGGTCAGGGCGGCAACGGTGATCAGCGCTTCTCCCACTCCGATGATGGCATGCACGGTCAGCATCGCCGGGATGACGACTTGTAAGGGCGACGTCCCGCTCAGCCACAACTGTAGAGATGTAAACAACGCGCCCGCCATCACCGAGAGCCAGGCTGCGAACCCGGCTACCGTCAGCTTAAGAATGCGGTTACCGCCTGCCACCGCTCGATAAAGACCATATCCGATCGCCACGGTGATCAACCCCATGTTGAGGATGTTGGC
>DATHTH010000052.1:0-3669 GCA_035463495.1 Anaerolineales bacterium
TTCATTGTGGAGAAGGAGGGCGAACGCGTGCTCGGGTTTGCCTGTTACGGGCCGCGCGACCTGACCAGCGGCGTCTTCGACCTGTACTGGATTGCAGTCGACGCCAGGTCCCATCGCAATGGTATTGGGCGCCGGTTACTGGTCGCCACCGAGGAAGTGGTCCGCCAGGCAGGCGGGCGCATGCTCATCGCAGAGACCTCCGGCACGCCTCCCTACGAGCCTACCCGCAAGTTCTATCTCGGCATGGGGTACATTATGGAAGCGACAATCCGGGATTTTTACACCGATGGGGATGACCTGGCGATCTTCATCAAGCGCTTCTGACACGCACAGCCATTCCCTGCAGCGGGGAAAGGTATGCCTAATACGAGAATCACGGCGTCACCGAGATGACCGTTCCGATGGACGATCGAATGCTACAATGGCGCTGCTGAGTAATAACAGGAACGCCGTGGGCGCCCAGATCAGGCGCTCGCCGGCGCTGGGTGTGATCAGGTTGAGCACGAAGCTCAACGCCGAGAATGCCACCACAAACCAGATCAGCCAGCGTGAAGCTCGTCTCCATCCGGGCCGGATCACTTCCGCGCGTGCCAGCACGACCGCTGCCATTCCAGCCAGCAGCGCCGCCTGGACCAGGGCCGCCACTCGCAGCTCAGGCGGAAACTGACCCGGAAACGCGCCGCCCATCGCAAACTCACCCCATGGTGCGCCGGCTGCCAATGCGATCTGAAAGGCAATGATGATCAGGGATAGGATGGCATACAGGATTGCGGCATTACGTTTCAAATTCATGGGTTCTCCTCCTGTTCTGATACAGAAAGCTTGATAAGGCTGGGTCTCACGATCCCAGCAGCGATTGCATCTGCTTGAAAATAAAGTTTGCCGCGCGCTCGGGGCTGAAGCGGTAGAGCTTATCCATAAATGAGGCATCCGATCCAACCAGGACTCGGTACCGGTTTTGCTCGATGCCATCGACGATGATCTCCGCCGCTCTGGCGGGCTCCAGTGTCTTGATCGACCTGCGCTGGCTGTTCTCTTGCATCTCCTGACTGATACCTACCCCGGAATTCGCGGCGATATTCGTGCCGATCGCGCCCGGGAACACCACTGTGACGCCCACGCGGGTCGTCCGAAGCTCGGAATACAATCCTTCGGTGAATAGCTTGACGGCGGCCTTGGCTGCCCCGTAAATACTCTGCCCGGGGACGGGAAGGAACCCGCCCATGCTCGATACATTGGCAAGGTGCGCTTCCGGTCGTTTCAGGAAGTGAGGCAAAAAGGCTTTGGTCATATAGAGAGGCCCGTAAAAGTTTACATTCATGACCCGTTCGATCGCGGCATAGTCCAGGTCATTGACCCGAACAAAGGGCTGGATGATCCCGGCATTGTTGATCAGACCGTCGACGGCTCCATGCCTGGCGATGACCTGATCAGGCAGCGCTTCCACGGCTGCCCTGTCCGTGATGTTCACAACATGCGTGGACAGTTTATCTTTCCTGTCTCCGACGAGTGCAGCAGTCTCCTGTAACGCAGCTTCGTTGATATCCACTGCCGCGACGCTGGCGCCTTTGGAAAGCAGGTTCAGGACCAGCTCGCGCCCGATCCCGTTTCCCCCGCCTGTTATAACAATCACCTTGTTCTGGACCTTCATTCTTATTTTCCTCCGAATATTCGTTTGCCTGCGCTGTTTACGTGCAGCGCGACTGTACTTTACTCAACGGACTTCGCTCCACTCTGGCTACACAATCTAGCCTTGCTCTGCGACGAAGCCCCCCTCGGCGAGGTCCTCACGAAACTGGAGTCAGGAGCATCTCAAATGGGAGAGAGCCCAGAATGAGTGGCAGGGCGTAATTGAATCCAATCTCTGCGATGATTAAGACAGCCAGCGCCAGAAAAAAGACGCGTATTCGCTGCATGGGCTCTCTGGCTAAAATCAACAGTAAGGAAGTAGCACATGCCAGATCAAGCATAAAGAGGAGCTGATAATCCAGATGGCTCGTCAACCGGTATCGCAGGCTATATGCTTCTTGCAGTAGCAGTCCAACGGGTAAGGCGGCGCCGAGGGCAGCCAGCCAACTATCCCCCCGTGCATGATACGTCAGGGCAGCAAAGGGTGGTGCGAGAAGGAGCGCAATGGCGATCCACCCGAGAAACAGATTTGGTGAAAAGAAGCCAAACAAGAACATTTGTGTGATGTAATAGGCTGCCGTCATGGCGACCAGAAAGCTCACGGAACACACAATCGCATGCCGCCAGGAGGCACTCCAGATTGCAATCACGGTGATGCACACGATCCAGATCCCAAAATAGGTCCCGATCATGCCTATTCCAGGAAGTCCAGACTCGTCTGCAAGCTTTGCTCCCGCGCCAAGTATCAGTCCGCTGGCGATCACAACAAAGAGGGAGATTAACATAGAATGGTATCCGGGACGCACCCTGTAGTATTCAGGTTGCCTCGCCTGTCCTTTCAGCCCGCCGGAATCGAGCTTACGATGAGCCAACGGCTTCGGAGCATGAAAAGATGTAACTGTTCCGGTCACGAAAGTAAATCTCTTGCATGCCATACAAGGTGGTGTGTAGATCGACCACAATCCCTACCCGGTCTCGTAATGGTTGATACAGCTCGGAGGCCCGTCATCTCGGTATAGAATGTCTGCGAAACACCAATGAGACAGGTAGATAACTTCTTTAACATTCTTCCTCTGTAAACTGAGCTCCTTGCTCATCTTGAGCCATCTCAAACTCAGTGTTGCTGAAGCAGTTTGTACATGAATACAGTTGCATGCAGCGAACCGTCTGTGCTGCGCGCATAGTCAGGGATCGTGCCTGCCCGCACATATCCCATCTTGAGATAGAGGCGTTCCGAGGGGTCGCCTTCTCGTGTGTCAAGCACGAGGGTCGTGCGCCGGGCTTCTCGAGCGGCTTGTTCGACAGCACCTAAGAGCGCCTGAGCAATCCCTCGATTGCGGCAGGACGAATGAACCATTAACTTGCTGACCTCTGCACGATGGCCCCCGTTGGGGCGGCTTGCCAGATCCAGTTGCACCGAACCAATGATTTTCTCGTCTTCATTTGCCACCAGCAGGACCCGGTATGGAGTTTTGAGCGCCTGTGCCACTTCCTGCCAGTACGCCACGCCGTCTTCATACGTGAAGGGCAGAAGAAACCCGATGGACGCGCCTCCCGTAACGGAGTCCTGCAATAAATTTACCAGTCCAGCAAGAACTTGGCCTATTTCATCCGGAGATACACGTTCGATCTTCATCTACTATATCCTCTCGATCGGAGCAGTACCCCGCTGCTAATGTCTGAATGGACGTCTTTCGAGTAAACAACGGCACTGGCCTGGGGGGCCATCATCCCTATCGTGAGGATGTTTTTCATCTTACAGGGCTAGCTCACAGGATCGTTTTCCGGTGTATAGGGCGCCTTTTTGTCAATGGAGCCCACAAATTGAGGTAAGTGAGTATGTCCCAGCTGCTGCCGGATCGCCATGTTTTCGCCTGTATGATACCAGTAGTGATAGATCACCCGCTGCAAGAGGTTTCCGTATATATACGCGATTGGCTTGCCTCGACTGACCACATGCTCCTGCAGAGCGCGGGAGGTCAAGCCATCCAGCCAGGGATCGGCAGCTTTTGTGATCGCCCGCCAGGCAGCCAGCATCTC
>DATHTH010000053.1:0-4116 GCA_035463495.1 Anaerolineales bacterium
TCTACGGCTCTCCGCAATACCCTCGATATTGCCAGACGTACAAATGCAAACTGCTGAGAGAGCTGCTCGCGGAAACAACCTCCCTGCCGGAGGCCTTGACTACAATCGAGGACGCAAAGCAGATGATCCGTGATCTGGAGCCGCAACTGCCAGAATCCACGCTCCCCGGCTTTCGCGAGCGCCTGGAAGCAGCCATCGAGAACGACGAGCTCCGCCGCCAGGCTGCTCCCCTGCTGGGCGTGTACTTGGATGTTTTCGGCGTGGATGACCTGGTCGATCTGACGGAGAAGCCATAATGCCGGCCAGACGTTCAGAAAGTGGGAGCTTCATCGGGTCAGCGCGCTTCTGTTGACGCTTTGCTGCCATAGGATTCTATATCGAGAGACATCACATCCAATGAAGTCCCACGCTCCGTGCGATTCTTAACTTTCTTGAAACCTCGTTTTAGATATAAATCTTGAGCATGGGTTGTCTCTACGACAATTCTCCTACAACCTTCGGCGTGTGCAGTTTCAATCAGCTTATCCAGTACCCGCAAACCAAAGCCTCTCCCCTGAAATTTCTTTCTGACAGCCATGGCTGTGATACAAAAGATTCTCCCGTCAGGCTGGTGGGTTATTAAGGGATTCTCGTCCAGGCCCGGGTCGCGCTCAGTCAGCCATTTCTCCGAACAGCCATAGGCTGCAATTTCATTATCCGCTACTAAGATAATAAAACCGTTTGGGAAAGCCGTCAGCCGGAGCTGGAAGGTTTCTGGCTTTTCCGCAGTTCCGTAAGGAGAGAAAGCCTCCGTATCGATTTCTACAACTGCAGGAATGTCTTGCTCTCTGGCATTTCTAACAAGGATCTTTGTGTTATCGGACATGACCAATTCCTTTCGACGTTCCTCTATGCTCAAAATCAACTCTAGTTTAGCCTTTCTATACCCTGCTCTCCGGCCCGGGAGTTGTCCGGAGTCTTATTCCATACTCCCATATTCATTTACCGGAAAGGCTTGCAGGTCCAGCGTAAACTGAGTAAACTGCCAGCATGGATACGCGAGGAACATGAGTAAGATATTGTACTTTGGGAACCTTCCGTTTGCCACCACTGCTGCCGACCTGACCAAACTCGTCAAACCGTTTGCGGAGGTCATCAGTGCCCGCATCGGTCTTGATAAGAAGACCTACAGGAGCCGTGGCTTTGGCTTCGTGGAAGTGCCCGATGACGCCGCCCGGGCTGTCATTTCCGCGCTGCATGGCACCAGGTTCCACGGACGCGAGCTCAAGGTCAACGAATCGGCGCCTCATCGTCCCCGGAAAGATCAGTCCTGGAAAGACAAAGACCGGAGAGACTACGAAGATATCTTCGAGGAGTAGATCGCCAGCTGCCGCTTACCTGTATCGTTGCGAGGCCACCCTCTCATAAACGGCGTCTCCGCATGCCGGATCCTAGATGGATCGAGAACTATTCCTCCAGGATGACAGCAACGCGGGCCCCTCTCATCCTGCCTCAAATAGGAGGCCAACATGGCACCCCGAATCAAGGCAGTTAATGCCCACCGCCCCCGCATTGGACAGGGAACACCGTTCAAAAGCCTGAGCTGCTTCGTGCCGTCTCACGCGCCACAAGCCTGGTCGAAGGCTCTGTCGACCAGACCATCAAGGAGCTGCGCGACCACATCATCGAGTTCAACCGCTCCGGCCGCGCCGTCAAGGTAGATGGGCTGGGGACCTTTTCCCCCAGCATCGACCTGAACGGCAACCTGTCCATTGCCTTCCGGCCCGCTCCTGCCTTCGCCAACGGCTTGAACGTGCCCGGCATCTTCACCGGCACGATCATCAACCGTGAGAACATCGGCAAGACCAGCGAAGAGCTGGTCACCATGTGGAACGCAGAATATCCCGAGGACCAGGTCGGGTTCTCCGAGAACTAATCGCCGCCTCCCACCTCATCCAAACGGAGACAGCCGCTTACGAGGGCTGTCTCCGGGCTTTTCACCCCAGAACGTGATGAAATTAATATGGCATTACGACATCTGCTGACTACAATGAGAGTATGAGCACCGGCAACGATTATCTGCTGATCGTGGAGGATGATCCCGATATCCTGAAGCTTCTGGATGCCGCGCTGACGTTCAAAGGCTACCGGGTGATCCGGGCTCAGAACGGGGAAGAGGGGCTAAAGATCATTCAGGACAAGCACCCGGCGATGGTGATCGCCGATATCATGATGCCGAAAATGGATGGCTTTGGCTTGATCCATCGCCTGCGCATCCGCCCCGAAACCCGGGATATCCCTGTGGTCTTTATCACGGCGACCTATGTCACGCGGGAAGACCGGTCATTCGCCTTACGGCTGGGGGCCACCCGCTTCATCCAGAAGCCGCTCGACCTGGAGCAATTCCTGGGAACAATCACGGACCTGCTCAAGCAAGGTCTGCCGACTCTCATCCAGCCGCTCAGCGATTACGAGTTCTACCTGGAATATCGCAAGCGATTGGAGGCGAAACTTGAGGCTACCAACAAGCAGATCGCCCGCCAGAAGCATCTTCTACAGAGCGATTCGGATAAAGACAACCCGATCCTCCTCACGTCCCTTCAGCAGGACCTCGCCGAATGCAAAGAACTGGAGTTTTTGCTCGGCGAGATCAACGAGCAGCTGAAAAGGTACACCCCGGCAGAGTAGGGGTGACGGCAACCTAGCGACCTCCTTCCAGCCGGACATCGCCTTCGCCAAGGGCTTGAACGTGCCCGGCACCCTTACCGGGACGATCCTGAACCACGAGAACGTCGGCAAGGGCAGCGACGAGCTGGTTGCCATGTGGGATGAGGCTTACCTCGCCGATCAGATGTTGTTCTTGGTCTGACCCCCTCCGCCCCTGTCGGGGCACCCTGCTTGCGCACTCGCAGGGTGTCCCCCAAATTCGCAATGTAGGCATAATTAATCCCAATTTTTGGTCTCGAATTTGGGGGAGGCCGGGTGGGGGTCTTCCTTCCACAACTCTTTCATCTCTTCACTGGCTCGCAGCAGTTCTTCCAGCTTGCCTTCGGCTTCCACCCGCCCATCCTTCAAAAGGATGATGTGATCGGCGCGGCGCAACAGCGGGCGGCGGTGAGAGACCACGAGGCAGGTGCGACTGCCTTCGGCGAAGATACGTTCCCAGAGCTGGCGCTCGGTCTCCACGTCCAGCGCGCTGGAGAGGTCGTCGAAGACCAGCAGCTCGGGCTCGCGGATGAACATGCGGGCGGCTGCGGCTCGCTGCATCTGCCCACCCGAAAGCTTGACGCCGCGCGCTCCGACCATGGTCTCCAGGTCCTCATCCAGTTCCTCCAGGTCACGGTCCATCACCGCCAGCTTCGCAGAGCGGTAGATCACATCGTCGCCGCGCTCGAGACCGAGCAGGATATTGTCCCGCAGGGTATTGCTGAAAAGCCGCGGCACCTGGGCGGTATACGAGCAACGCGGTGGGATAAAGAAATCGCCGGGCGATGAGACGACCTCGCCATTCCAACGGATCTCGCCGGCTTCTAGCGGGAGCAAGCCCAGCAGCGCCCGCAGCAGGGTTGTCTTTCCGGATCCGATCCTGCCCGTGACCACGGTCAGGGTGCCGCGCCTGAGGGTCAGGTCCACGCCTTCGATGCCGTTCGCCGAATTTGGATAGTGGAACGTGAGGTTTCTGGCGGCGAGCTCGTGCAGGTGGTCGACATCCGTTTTCGCAGCATAGTTGACCTCTGGCAAGGGACCCCCCAGGTCAACCGGGCTGTGTTGCACGAGCGCGTCCAGAGGAGCATTCTCCATCAGGCGATACATACGCTGGACGGAGACATCCAGCTGTTTGTAGCGCGCCGCCAGGCTTCCGGCGAACGTGGTCAGGTCACCCATGCTTTGCAGGAGATAGACGAACAGCGAGAAGTCACCCAGCGTGAACGTGCCCGTCCTCATGGACTGCCCGACCAGGATGAGGATCACACCGGTGCTGAGCGTGGAGGTGTTGCGGTAGATCGAGCCGAGCAATGCGTCGAAGAGCTTCTCCCGGACCGTCAGCCTGCGGCGGTCGTCGTTGAGGCGATGGAAGTGCCGGATGACGTTCTTCTCTGCCGTGGCAACCTTAACCGCCTGCACCGCGCCGAAGAA
>DATHTH010000054.1:0-49409 GCA_035463495.1 Anaerolineales bacterium
CATAAAGTTAGTAGACGAATTGATAAAAGAAGTCGGGTTTAAAAAAATTAACCGAATTTGAGAAATTTTAAGCCAACCGCCAGACCACTCTCTTTTATCTGTAGTAAAATAGCGGCAGGTAATCCGTACTAATACACAACAGCCCCACATAAAATGTGGGGGGTTTTTTATTTTCGATAATATCCTCCACTATCCTACAAAACCACATGATTGACTCTTCCGATAATACCCATATTATCGAAAATTTGACCTAGTGATTGTGGTAAAATACCCCCCGATATTTGCGATAATATCGAGGGAATCGCCACAGTAGCTCAGCTGGTAGAGCAGTCGATTCGTAATCGACCGGTCATGGGTTCAAATCCCATCTGTGGCTCAATTGCGTGGAAGGTGACAGGTTGGAAGGTCTTCACGAGACTTTCCAACTTTTGCTTTTTAACCCCTTTACTCGAACCCGTCAAAGGATCGGAAGTTACAACGGTATTGTCAAAAAACTCGAACCGCTGTATAGTATTCGCCCGGCGCAGGCTCGGACGCCCGTCGATCGCCAAACTTTATCTGCCCAAACAAACGAAAGGTGTTTCATGGAAGAGCTGTCTCTCGCAAGCTTGTACGATGGTTATAGCCACCACAACAATGGGTTCAGGTTATTCCGTTATTTTACGGCTTGCTTTAGCGTTTTACCCTCATCCGTGAGAGTCATTTTGCCGGTCCAGGGATCAAAGGAAGTTATCGATTCGATCCTCAAGCACATTGGGCTGGAGCGCTTCTCCTTTGTGCCGGTGCTGAAGAACTGGCATACGGACGACTCCAAAGCTGCAAACATGTCCGATGACTATGCTTATGAGTATGTGTTCAAGAGTGAGCAAGGGCAAATGCTGATCCACTTTGTATCTCAATATCAGTCGCTTCAGGTCCACTTCCTGTACAGTCTGGAAAACGCCGAAGCGGAAAAATGGATCCTGGAGACCAATCACAGCCTGCGCTCTACCTACGGCTCGGAGAAGCTGCCGGGATTCAAGGTGCTGGTCGCCAGCGATAGTGGATTCTATACGGAGGATGTGCATACCATCGATTTTCGAGCAATCGAGATCGATGAGCTGTACAACGATGACTTCCTGGAGATCGACTCAATCATTTCGGAGTCCCTGGCAAAACAGGAGGCGGGGATTGTCCTCCTGCATGGGGAACCCGGCACCGGAAAGACAACCTACATCAAACATCTTATTTCCAAATTCCAGGACAAGGATTTCATTTTTATTCAAAATGATTTCGTCAAGGACCTGCTCAAGCCGTCGTTTATCTCGTTCCTGCTCAACAATAAGAATGCCGTTTTGATTATTGAAGATGCCGAAAAGGTCGTCATCACCCGGGAAAGTGCCTCCGACGACTCGGTCGTTTCGACCATCCTTCAGTTGACGGATGGCCTGTTCAGCGATTTTCTGAACATCAAGATCATCTGCACCTTCAATACGACCATCGACCGCCTGGACAAGGCTCTCCTGCGTAAAGGCAGGATGATTGCCAAGTACAGATTCTCGGCCCTCGCCCCGGAGAAGGCTGCCGCGCTGGCGCGCAAGCTGGGACACGAGACGATCACAGGCAGCCTGACGCTGGCCGATATCTTTGGATTGAGCAAACCCGGCTTTGAGAAGGCCGCCCAAAAAGCTATCGGTTTTTCCAAGCAGTAGGCTGCCTCCGAAGATAATCTCTTGTCTTTACTTAATGACTTGCTTCAACGCCTCTTCGAAAATCTGCAGGCCATCGTTGATCTGCTGTGAGGATACATTTAGAGGTGGGATCCAGCGGATCGTATTGTCGTAGGTCCCGCATGAGAGCAGAAGCAAGCCGTTTTCCTCCGCACAGTGAATGATTTCCTTGGCGAGCGGTTTGCCTTTGTCTGGTCTTCCATTCACGACAAACTCCGTACCGACCATTAGCCCTTTGCCGCGCACATCGCCGATCTGCGAGTATTCCTCCTGAAGCTTCCGTAAACCGGTCATCAGCTGAATGCCGCGCTCTGTGGCATTCTCGAGCATATTCTCCTCACGGATGGCGCGAATGGTCGCTGCGCCCGCGGCGCAGGCAACTGCATTACCGCCGTACGTCCCGCCGATGGAGCCGACGTCCAGTTTCAGCATGATATCCGTGCGGCTGAACACACCCGAGAGCGGCATGCCGGAAGCCAGGCCTTTGGCAGCCGTGATAATATCCGGCTCCACGTGGAAGTGCTCGAACGCAAACCATTTGCCCGTCCGCCCGAAGCCAGACTGGACCTCGTCGAGGATGAGCAGGATGCCGTGCTTATCGCAGATCTCGCGTAAGCCTTTCATGAACGAGACCGGTGGAATTACATAGCCGCCCTCACCGAGGACGGATTCCACCAGGATCGCCGCGGTCTCCTTCGGCGCGGTCTGCGAGGCAAGCAGGTACTCGAGCTGCTCGAGGGCATATTCCGAAGCTTCTGCTTCAGTCATCTTCAAGCGGAATGCATATGGGAAAGGGGCGACGAACACCCCGGAGGGCAGAGGACCGAAACCCGTGCGGTAAACCGTCTTCGAGGTTGTCAGGGACATGGTCCCGACCGTTCGCCCGTGGAAGGACCCGCTGAAGACGATGACGTTCTGCCTGCCCGTCGTGACCCGGGCAATCTTGACTGCATTCTCGATGGCTTCCGCGCCTGAGTTGGCGAAGAAGAACGAATCGATGGAGGGGGGCGCGATCGTGCGAAGCTCTTCGATCAATCGCAGCATCGGTTTGTGAATAACGATGTTCGCCTGGGCGTGGATGAAGAGCCCAGCCTGCTCCCGGATCGCTTCCACCACTTTGGGGTGACAGTGCCCCGTATTGGTCACGCCGATGCCGCAGGTGAAATCCAGCAGCTTGCGTCCATCGTCCGTATAAATATACGAACCTTCGGCGCGCTCTGCAACAAAGTTGAAGATGCGCGACCATGCCGGCGACATGTGGGGGAAGTTTTGTTCGTAGAGGGTGTTTGTGGCCATAAATCCCTTTCGACGAGTAAGGACCAGAGAAATGAACCTTTCTCTAGTCCCTAATTTCTACTCTCTAATCTCTTAGCTCTGCGCAATCATCACGTGCTTGGTTATCTGGTAATCGCCGATTGCCTCCGCCGAGAGATCCTTGCCAAACCCGGACTGCTTGAACCCTCCGTGCGGCGCCTCAGAAGCCAACGGCAGGTGGTCATTGATCCACACGGTCCCGAACTCGAGCTGCGAGGAGATGCGCATGGCACGACCGATATCTCTGGTGAAGACCGATGCAGCCAGCCCATAGAGCACATCGTTGCCCATCTGCAGTGCCTGCTCTTCGTTTTCGAATTCCTGCACAGTCACAACCGGCCCGAACACCTCGTTCTGGACGATCTCCCAGTCCTGCTGGACACCGGAGAGCACCGTCGGCTCGAAGTAGTAGCCTTTATCGAATCCGCCTGGCACGCCTCCACCCGTTAGTACCTGAGCCCCCTGCGCTTTGGCGCGCTCCACAAATCCCGAGACGCGCTCGCGCTGCATGCCAGAGATTAACGGACCCATCTGAACCCCTTCGTCGAAGGGCAGGCCCACCTTGACATTCTTCATCGCCTCGACCACCGCTGACTGCATATCTTTTGCCCGGCCTTTTTCGACATACACGCGCGTCGCCGCGGTGCAATCCTGCCCCGTATTGAGCGTTGCGGCAACCGAAGCTTTTGCCGCCACCAACTCGGGATCGGCATCGTCGAAGACAATTAGCGGCGCCTTGCCTCCCAGCTCGAGATGGACGCGCTTAAGTGTATCGGCAGCCGTTTTCATGATTTTCTTACCCGTGGCAGTGGAGCCCGTCAGGCTGACCATGCGTACATCGGGGTGTTCGACAATCGCCTGACCCGCGTCATTGCCGCCCGAGATAATATTCACCACGCCGTCGGGGATACCGGACTCTTGAATGATCTCGGCAAGCATGAGGGTCGTCAGCGGCGTGCCGGGTGCGGGCTTGATCACGATCGTGCATCCGGCGGCAAGCGCCGGACCAAGCTTCCAGGCGGCCATCATGATGGGATAGTTCCAGGGTGCGATCTGTCCCACGACTCCCACCGGCTCGCGGCGATACATGGAGGTGTAGCCTGCCATGAACTCGCCGGCATGCGATCCGTGTGTGTCTCGCGCCGCGCTGGCGAAGAAGCGCAGGTTGTCCACCGCAAACGGGATATCGCCGCCCATCGTCACGAATTGAAAAGGCTTTCCAGTATTTTCCGATTCGACTTTTCCGATCTCCTCCGCCTTTGCCTCCAGCAGATCGGCGAGCTTCCAGATGGCCTTGGAACGCTCGGCAGGAGTTTTCCTGGACCAGCGCCCGTCGTAAAATGCGCGCCGGGCGGCCTGGACGGCGCGATCCACATCTTCGCGGCTGGCATCCACGACCTCGGCGATCGCCTCACCGGTGGCGGGATTTTCGATGCTCATCATACGCCCGCCCTGGGTATCCTGCCACTGTCCGTCAATCCAAAGCTTATACGTCTTCATTGTCTTTTCTCCATTGGTTAAGAATCGAGTCGAATTGCGACCAACTGAATATTCGTCATGTCTTCCATCGCGAACTTGACCCCCTCGCGTCCCAGTCCACTCTGGCGGTTACCGCCATAGGGCATATGATCTGCACGGAAGTTAGGAGTGTCGTTGATGATCACGCCGCCAAAATTCAGGCGCCTGACGGCTTTGAAGACCCGATTGATATCCTTCGTGAACACCCCGACCTGCAGACCGAACTTGGTATCGTTTGCCTGTTCGAGGGCGCTCTCGAAGTCGTCACTGGCGATCACCGAAGCGACCGGACCAAAGGCTTCCTCGGCAACCACTTTCATATCGTCTTCCACGCCAGTCAGGATGGTCGGATAGTAAACAGTCCCATCGCGCTTGCCGCCGGTCAACACCTTTGCACCAGAGGTCTGCGCCTCCTTGACCCAGGACTCGATCCGGTCCACTTCTTTCGTGTCGATCATCGGTCCGACATCCACGCGCTCATCCAGAGGGTCTCCGACGACCATCGCTTCCGTAGCTTTGACAAACTTTTCCGAGAACGGCTCGTAGACCTGCTTTTCGCTGTAAATGCGCTGCACCGAAATACAGACCTGCCCGGAGTTGTAATACGCGCCGACCGCCGCGCGTTTGGCGACGAAATCCAGATCGGCATCCGGCGCAACGACAACTGGAGAGGTATTTCCGAGCTCCAGTGTTACCTTTTTGATGCCTGCCACAGACAGAATGTGCCGCCCGACTTCGGGGCTGCCCGTGAATGTGATCTTGTCCACGCGTGGGTCCGTCACCAGCCACTCACCGACTGTTCCGCCGGATCCCACCACCAGGTTAATGGCGCCAGCCGGCAGGCCGGCTTCCATCAGCACCTCACACAGTTTCAGCGCGGAGAGCGGCGTGGTGCTGGCAGGCTTGAGCACCAGGGTATTCCCGGCTGCAAGGGCAGGCGCCACCTTGTGCGCTACCAGGTTCAGTGGAAAATTGAAGGGGCTGATCGCCGCGATCACCCCCACCGGTCGGCGCGTCCAGAAGCCAACGTATCCCTCGCCCGCCGGGACCGCATCGAGAGGGATTGTCTCGCCGTGCAAGCGCTTGGCTTCTTCGGAAGCGATGGTAAACGTACTGACCGCCCGGTCGACTTCTGCGCGCGCATATTTGAGCGCTTTCCCGGCTTCGGCAGCAATTGTCTTTGCGAAACCTTCCGCTCGTTCACGGATCAGCATCGCCGTACGGAACAGGATCTCCGCCCGCCGGTAGGCCGGAAGATCCGCGAAGACATCCTCTGCCCGCTCGGCAGCGGCAATGGCTGCATCCACGTCCTCGCGGCGGGCTGTCGGCAGCGCTCCGACCAACTCCCCGTTGTACTTGTTCTTCACTTCCAGCGCGCTGCCACCGTCCACCCACTGGCCATCGATCAGAAGCTTATATTCCATGTGGATACCTCAATATCTCCTCGTGACCTATTCGTGCGCGATCATGACATGCTTCGTGATTTGATAATCGCCGACGGCTTCAGCAGACAGGTCTTTGCCAAAGCCAGATTGCTTGAAGCCTCCGTGCGGTGTCTCCGAGGTGATCGGCAAGTGATCGTTGACCCACACGGTCCCAAACTCAAGCTGGCTGGTCAACCGCATGGCGCGACCCACATCCCTGGTGAATACCGAAGCCGCCAGGCCATATAGCACATCATTTCCCAAACGCAGCGCTTCGGACTCATCTGTGAATTCCTGGACAGTGATCACAGGCCCAAAAACCTCACTCTGCACGATCTCCCAGTCCTGCTGCACATCGCTCAGCACAGTTGGCTCGTAATAGTAGCCTTGTTCCAGATCCTTTGGCACGCCGCCGCCAGCAAGAATTTTCGCACCCTGCGCCTTTGCGCGCTCCACGAAACCCGAAACGCGCTCCCGCTGGATCGCCGAGATCAACGGTCCCATGACAACATCGTCATCGAACGGCATACCCACTCTCACATTCCTCATCGCTTCGACCACCGCTTCCTGCATGTCCTTTCCCCGGCCCTTTTCCACATAGATCCGGGTGGCAGCCGTACAATCCTGTCCGGTGTTGGCAGTGGCGGCGAAGGAGGCTTTTGCCGCCACCAGCTCGGGGTCGGCGTCATCAAACACGATGAAGGGCGCCTTGCCACCCAGCTCGAGATGCACACGCTTAAGAGTATCGGCGGCGGTCCGCATGACGCGCTTACCGGTGCCTGTGGATCCCGTGATGCAAACCATGCGGACGTCAGGATGCTCGACAATCGCCTGGCCCGTATCGTTCCCGCCGGTAATGACATTGACCACACCGTCTGGAATGCCGGCTTCCTTTGTGAGCTCCGCCAGCATCAACGTGGTAAGAGGCGTTCCGGGCGCCGGCTTTAAGACAATCGTACAGCCAGCCGCCAGGGCGGGCCCGATCTTCCAGCCTGCCATGTTGAGGGGATAGTTCCAGGGAGTGATCTGCCCCACCACACCGACAGGCTCGCGCCGATAGATGGAGGTATAACCAGACATAAACTCGCCGGCGTGCGAGCCGTGTGTATCCCGTGCTGCCGTGGCAAAGAAACGCAGGTTGTCTACGGTAAAGGGGACATCGCTCGCCAGGCTCAGGAATTTATAGGGCTTGCCGGTGTTCTCGCTTTCCACCCGGGCAAACTCTTCTGATCTCGTTTCCAGGAGGTCCGCCAGCTTCCAGATGGCTCTCGATCGTTCGCCCGGGGTTTTGCGCGACCAGCGCCCATCGTAGAAAGCTGTTTTGGCTGCCTGGACGGCACGGTCCACATCCGCCCTGGATGCGTCCTGCACTTCGGCGATCTTTTCACCCGTTGCAGGGTTTTCAATGGACATCTTCCCGCCGCCTTGCGAATCCACCCACTGACCGTCAATCCAGAGTTTATGCTCGAGCATGACAATCTCCTCCGCAGTGCAATGATTTCGAATTATACAGTTGCGCTTTTCGTAGGACAAATCGGGGTTGCCGAAACAGACAAGAAACGACTGTTTCCTAACCGTGGGAGCTTTTGGCTTCTTGCCGGGTCATGTCGCGCATGCCATGGGGAAACCCGTACTCAGTCATTTTCTCCATAAAAGGGACAGGGTCGAACGCCTCGGGTCCAAGCACACCGCAGCCTTGCCAGATACCGTGCTCGAGTAGATCCATCGCAATGACAGGGCTAAACGCCGTCTGCACTACCACTGCCTGGCAGCCCCATTTCTGCATGCACTCCTGGTTGTCTGCTACCTGGTAAAGATAGACCTCCCGCGGCTTGCCATCCTTCCAGCCTTTCACCCAGGTTCCCGCACAGGTCTTGCCGTGCATTCGGTCGCCAAGATGGGCGGGATCAGGCAGACAGGCTGCCACCACATCCCGGGGCGACACCTGCACACCTTTGACATCGATCTTCTCCTTGCTGTCGAGGCCGAGCATATGCAGCATCTTGAGGACGTTGATGAATTGGTCACCGAGCCCATACTTGAAGGTCACCCGCCGGGCTTTGATCCAGCGCGGCACGAGTAAGACCTCCTCGTGCTCCACATTGACTACGTCCAGGGGACCGATCCCCTCGGGAAATTCAAAAGTCTCATGCTCAGAAAACGGCTCTGTGGTGAACCAGCCCTTGTCTTCTTCCCAGATGATCGGCGGATTCAAACACTCCTCGATCGTGGTCCAGATGGAAAATGACGGAGCAAACTCGTACCCGTCGATCGTAATGTTCGCGCCATCCCGAACGCCGATCTCTTCGATCTCATCGAACAGATAATCCTGGGCATAACGGGCAAAGACATCTGCCATGCCGGGCTCAACGCCGATGCCCACCAGCGCTAACAAGCCTTTCGCTTCCCAATCCCGGGCTTTTTCAAATTGGTAATCGCCCAGCTTGACTCCCGGTCGATGATACGGGTCGTCCGGGTCCGGCTCGGAGAGAGTCATTGCCATATCCATGTAGGTCACACCGACGCTGTAAGCCGCATCGAAGATTTGCTTATTAAATAAAGGATCGACTGCATTCATAATCAGATGGACATTATGTTTCCTCGCCAGCGCTTCGATCTCTTCCTGCCGGCTTGCGTCGATGAGCTCGACCGGGAACCGCACCGGGTCTCCAAGCTTTTCTTGTACTTCCCGCGCACGCTCCAGCCTGTAATCCGCCAGGACCATTAATTCCATCCACGGGCGCGATTTTGCGATGGCCGCAATCGCCTCCCCCACTCCCCCCACCCCCGCTAATAAGACTCGCATAAACTCCTTTCCGTTGGCTCCGCCTTCCGTCGTGTTGCGGGGCGGACGAGATTTGTGGCGGGACTCTACTGAAGTCCCGCAGTGATGCAGAGATTTGCCGCTCCGAAGGTTTCAACGGCGTATATTACCTTCCGATGAAACCTTCGGAACGATTAAGGGAAATAGACTACTTACTGCGATCCTACAGCAGCCTTGAACTCCGTCCAAATGCGATCGTATAGCTCGAGCGCATCGCCTACATCTTCGATCCACTGCAAGCGGGAGGAGACATCTTCAGGCGGGTAGATGCTTTCATCTTCCAGAATAGCGGGATCGATAAACTCCTTCGCAGCCGCATTCGGGGTACCGTATCCCACCCATTCTGCATTCTGGGCGGCGATCTCGGGGTAGTTGAGGTAGTTCATGAAGACCATCGCCGTGTACGGGTTCGGAGCGCCCACAGGGATCGCCATGTTATCCTGCCAGATGACAGCTCCCTCCTGGGGGATCTCGTAGACGATGCCCTCGCGGCCGCCGGAGTCGGGCAATCCTGCCAGGATAGCGTCACCGGTCCACATGTGGCCCAGGACCGTCTCGCCGGAGATGATCAGGTCATCGTTGCTCTGGCTGTCGTAGGCTTTGACGCATTGCGACTGCTCGATCAACAAATTCTTGGCTTCTTCGAGATGCGCGGGATCCGTGTCGTTCACCGTATAGCCAAGATAGATAAGAGCCGCGCCGATTGTCTCCCGCTCATCGTCGAGCATGCTGATCTGTCCGCAGTAGGGCGAGTCCGGGTTGAACATCAGCTCCCAGGACGGCTCGTAGTCGGTGACGGCATTGGTATCGACCGCGAAACCAGACGTGCCCCAGAAATACGGCACCGTATAACGTTGCTCGGGATCAAAGTATTGGTTGACGTTCAAATCATCCATGTGCTCGATGTTCGTGATCACATTCCAATCGAGCTCCATTAACATCCCTTCATCGATCATAATCTGCACCATGTAATCGGAGGGGACGATGATGTCATAGTCTGCGCCGCCGGCCTGGAGCGTGGCAAGCAGGGTTTCATTGGAATCGAAATTGGTTTCGGTCACTTGCACACCGCATTCTTCCTCAAACTGCGTGATGATATCGGGATCGATGTATTCCACCCATGTGTAGAGGAAGATCTCATCGGCAAGCTGGGACGTGTCGCCGCAGCGACCGGTCGTTTCTCCGCCGCCGGGAGCCGCTGTAGCAGGGGACTCGGTGGCTTGCGCCTGTCCCCCGCAGGCAGCCAGGATCATCGTAGCCATCACGATGATGTACAGTACACTCTTCTTCATTTCTCTCTCCTTAAGATTTGGCGTTTTATCGAACGGTCATGGGTACACAGCGCATGACCAAATGAGCCGGTGTAATTCTCTGAAAGGCATCACCTCCTTTTGCTCATAATGACAACAGCGCCGCAGAAAGGTAAGCTGCAGCAGCGGAGATAAATACAGTGATCCACGCCAGGATCCTTCCGGACCGGTTGGCATCCACAAGCTCTTCCCGGTATCCGGGAAAGGACCGCCATGCCCAGAACAGGCCCGCCAATAAAAGCAGGCGGATGATGAGCCCGCCCGCATTCACCTCGCCGCCGGCCAGCGATAAAACCAGGCTGGAGAGCCCAAACAAGCCAAGCCCGAGTCCAGCACCCAGTGACATCGCTCGCGTATACACCGGTCCGCCACTCTGTGCCGAGAGTGAAAGCCCGACCAGCCCGATGGACCCCAGAAGCAGCGCTGTCGAAAGCGCATTAATCTCCGGTGTGACACCGCGGCGCACCAGTGAGTAGATATAGAGCGGCATCGTCTGCTCACGCACCCCCTTGGTAAACACCGTGATCAAATAATCGTCCAGGGAGAGGGTGAACGCCAACAATGCGCCGCCGATGATGCCTGGCATCAGCAGGGGCAGCGTGACCCGCTTGAAGGTTTGCCATTCGTCTGCGCCCAGATCGGCGGCAGCCTCCTCCAGCGTGCGATCAAAATCTGCGAGGCGGGCACGCACGATCACATACACGAATGGGATATCGAACGCGATGTGCGAGATGGTGATCGTATGCAGGCCCGTGGTGGCGCGGAGCCCGAAAACATCTTGCAGGAAGGGAAAGAGCGCCTGGTTATAAAACAGCAGCAGCGAAATGCCCATCACGATCTCGGGGATGACAATCGGCAGATAGAGATTGGCGTCGAAGGTTGTACGAAGCTTGAAGCGGTAGCGTTCCATAGCGAGCGCCGTCAGCGTGCCGATCAGCGTTGCCACCACGGTGGTGACCAGACCGACCAGCAGACTGTTGCGCGCCGCATCCAGCAGCTCCCGGTTCTGTGCCAGGGTGAGATACCATTCCGTGGAAAACCCCGTGAATACTGCCACAGAGCGCGTGTTGTTGAAGGAAAAGATGATCAGGATCAGGACGGGCAGATAAAGAAAACCGAAGACCAGGGCGGCATTGCTACCTAAAAGCCAGTTCCCGACTCGCGTCCCCAACCGGACGCGCTGGCGGGGATAAGCCGGAAAGACAGCAGGGCGTGCCGTCACATCGCCCTCCGGGGCTCTTCCCTGCTCGAACGGAAGTAAGCGATTACGCCGATCAGGACCATTAGCATCAGCACCAGCGACATGGACGATCCGAACGGCCAGTTGCGCGAGACCCCAAACTGGCGGTTTATCAGAGTGCCGATCATCTCGATCTTGCCGCCGCCCATGATATCGGGGGTAATGAAGGCGCCCACCACCGGCACAAAGACCAGCACGAGCGCGGCAACCACGCCCGGTAATGTCATGGGCAGCATGATGCGCAGGAACGCTCGCCAGGGCGGCGCTCCCAGATCCGAGGCGGCTTCCATAAGCGAGTGGTCGAACTTTTCAATGGAAGCATACATAGGCAGGACGGCAAAGGGCAGGTACCCGTAAATCAGCCCGACAACCACAGCAAATTCGTTGAACAGAAGCTCCAAAGGCTGGTTGATGATGCCAATGCCCATAAAAAAGGAGTTCAGCAATCCCTCGGTTGCGAGCACCTGCTTGAGGGCATAGGTGCGGACCAGAAAATTCGTCCAGAAGGGGATGATGACAAGCACCATCAACGCGTCGCGCAAGACCGGTTTCTGCCTGGAGATGAAGTAGGACAAGGGATATCCGAGCAAAATGCACCACAGCGTGACAATCAGGGCAATGCGCACCGAATGTCCAAAGATGCCGATATAGAGAAACGGGTCGCAGCTAGGGCCCGCAAACTCCGAGCTGCAGGCATTGAACAACTGCCGATAATTCTCCAGGGTATAGACGGGCGGCAGCTTGATTCCCCCGGCGCGACCACGTTCGACAAAGCTGATAAAAAGCACGATCAGCAGCGGGATATTGAAGAATAACAGAATCCACAACGCGCCCGGGCTGATGAGCCCAAACAACTGCAGACCTTTGTTCCTGCGAAACCGTTGCAACATCGCTTCGCCTCACTCGGTAAGAAGGCGGGAAGATGTTGGAGCAAAAGAGACCGAAACCTCATCTCCGATCTGGATGATCTCGTGGTGTCCGTGCATTATATTTTGCTCACGCACCCGCACCTTTTGTTCGCCGGCGAAACGCACACCATAGTGGGTATCCGTGCCGATATAGATGACATCTTCCACACGACCGTTGAGCTTATTCCCATTGGGAAGCTCGGAATTCAGCCGGAGTTTTTCCGGCCGCACGGCAACCGTCACCGGCTCGCCGTTCGTGAACGTGCGGCTCGACTCCACGCAGACCGTCCCCGTGCCGGGCACATCCACTTCCACCATGGCACCTTTTTGATTTTTCACGTTGCCGTCGATGAAATTCGTCTCGCCGATAAAATCGGCGACATATTTGCTTGCGGGGCGCTCATAGATCTCTTCCGGTCTGCCGATTTGCAGCACAACACCTTTGCTCATGACGGCAATGCGGTCGCTCATCGTCAGGGCTTCCTCCTGATCATGGGTCACATAGATAAATGTGATTCCCACCTCGCGCTGCAGCGTTTTGAGCTCCAGCTGCATTTCCTTACGCAGCTTCAGGTCGAGCGCGCCGAGGGGCTCGTCGAGCAGCAGCACTTCGGGTTTGTTCACCAGGGCGCGTGCCAGTGCGACGCGCTGCTGCTGCCCGCCAGACAACTGCTTCGGACGCCGCATCTCCATGCCCGGCAGCCGGACCATCTCCAGAGCTTCGGACACACGCCGCGAACGTTCTGCCTTCGAAACACCCTTCATCTCCATGCCAAACCCGATATTCTGTTCGACGGTCATGTGAGGAAAGAGCGCATATTGCTGGAACACGGTGTTGACCGGCCGCTGAAAGGCAGATATCTGGCTCATCTCTTTGCCATGGATGAAGATCTGTCCGGAGGTGGGCATCTCGAACCCGGCGATCATCCGCAGGGACGTCGTCTTGCCGCAGCCGGAGGGGCCCAGCAGCGAGAAGAACTCACCGTCCTTTATTTGCATCGTGACATGATTGACGGCCGCCAGCGTCCCCCCCTCCGGTGTAACAAACTGCTTTAGAACATCCTGCATTTCAACGGCGTAGTCAGGCATCTTATTCCATGCTCCTGGCGACAGACTGGACAGTATCCTGCAGGCGGTCAAGCGCCGTGTCCAGCTGTTCGATCGAAACGATCAATGGAGGCTCGATTCGAATGGTCTGGGCGCTGGTCAGAGTTCCCGCGACCAGCACACCGCGCTTGAACAGGCCCGAGGCAACCTTATAGCCGATCTCCGGATTCTTGAAGTGCATGCCGATCAATAATCCTTTGCCGGTTATTTTCTCATAAATTTGGGGATATTGTTCAGCGAGTTTCTGCAGTTTAGGTATAAGGTAGTCCCCTTTGGCTGCAGCTTGTTCCCACAATCGCTCGCGAAGGGTGACATGGATCGCCGCGATTGCGGCAGAGCAAGCCAGCGCCCCGCCACCGGTCGTGGTCGTGTGCATGAACGGGTTCGGATACATCATCGGGTAAAAGATCTCCTCCGTGGTGGAGACCGCGCTGATAGGCATGACGCCGCCGCCGAGCGACTTCGCGACCGTCAGGATATCGGGGACCACATCCCAGTGTTCCACGCCCCATAACTTCCCGGTCCGACCCAGGCCGGTCTGCACTTCGTCCGCGATGAGGAGAACGCCATATTTTTTCGTCACCTCCCGCACACAGGGCCAGAAATCATCCGGCGGGACGATCGCCCCTGACTCTCCCTGGATCGGCTCGAACATCACAGCCGCCACGCCAATACCGACTTTTTCACAAATCTCAAGCTGTCTCTCCACCGCCGCGGCATCGCCGAAGGGCACATGATAAACCTGCCCGGCGTACATTGGACCGAGCGTTGCGCGGAAATCGGCTTTGCCCATCATGGAAAGCGAGCCCATGGTCTTGCCGTGAAATGCTCTGACCGCCACAATGAACGCCGATTTGCCTGTATATAACTTGGCGATCTTGATGGCAGCTTCATTGGCTTCTGTGCCGCTCGCGGCAAACCAGCTGTACTTCAAATCACCCGGCGTAATGGTCGCCAGCAGCTTTGCCAATACGCCACGCAGCGGATCGATCAGTTCCTGAGATGGCATAGGCGAACGGTTCAGCTGCGCTTTGACTGTTGCCACGACTTCTGGATGGCTCCAGCCCAGGTCCATCATACCGAACCCGCCCAGGAAATCGAGATATTCGCGTCCCAGCACATCCTTGAACAAGGCCCCGGAACCCGTCCACTCGACAGCAGCCCAGTCACCTGCCTCGGTCACCGATTTGCGGTATTCCAGCCAGTTACGGTTATAGTGCTCCGCAAAGTTATATTTGGATTCATCAATGATTGAATGCGCTTCCTCCACAGAAGGAAATTCTGTCCTGTGGATCAGATCCAGCCAGCGGGATGAATAATCTAAGGCATCTTCGTAATCGTGAGGCATAAAAATTCCTTCATGAATCAGAGTCGTACCTAAAACTTCCTGCTCCACTCCTTGGGCCATCGCTCGACCACGACCTTCTTCTGTGTAAAGAACTCGACCGCATCGGTGCCCTGCCCGTGCATATCGCCGAAGAACGACTCCTTCCAGCCGCTGAACGGGAAGAATGCCATTGGCGCAGCAACCCCGATGTTGATCCCAATATTGCCAGCTTCTGCTTCATAACGAAACTTGCGCGCCGCCGATCCGCTCGATGTGAACAGACTTGCCTGGTTGCCGTATTGCCCGCTGTTCACCAGTTCGATGGCTTCATCCACGGTGTTGACGTGCATGAGACTCAGCACCGGTCCAAAGATTTCGGTCCTGGCAATTTCACTGCCGCGCGGCACGTCGGACAAGATTGTGGGCCGGACGAAGTAGCCGCCCTCATAACCCTGGATGCGCGCCTCTCGTCCGTCAACAGGAATACCGGCTCCCTCCTGGACGCCGAGCCCGATCAACTGCTCGACGCGCGCCCTGGAAGCTGCGTTAATGACCGGTCCCATTTGCACGCCTGCATCCAGCCCGTAGCCCACCACACGAGACGAGGCGGCATCGCAAATCAGCTCGGTGAAGGTGTTACGCGCCTCCCCGACAGTAACCGCGAACGAAACCGCCAGACAACGCTGCCCGGCGCATCCGAAAGCGGAATCGGCAACGATCTTGGTCGCCATCTCCATATCCGCATCCGGCAGCACAATGACCGGGTTCTTCGCCCCCCCCTGCGCCTGGACGCGCTTGCCGTGCGCCGCGGCTGTGGCATAAATATACTTGGCGACATTCGTCGAACCGACAAACGTAATGGCGCGGATTGCCGGGTGCTCCAGGATTCCATCCACCACGTCCTTCGCGCCGTTGACAAGGTTGACGACTCCCTTTGGAAAGCCAGCCTGCTCGACGAGCTTGAACACAAACTGCATCGTCATCGGTACTTTCTCGGAGGGTTTCACAATATATGTGTTACCGGCGGCAATGGCATATGGCAGATACCAGAACGGAATCATGCCAGGGAAGTTGAACGGCGCGATGGTGGCGCACACGCCCACCGGCTGACGGATCATCAGCTCATCAATGCCGGGCGCGATGTCTTCTACGAGCTCCCCTTTTATTAAGTGCGGCATCCCACAGGCGACTTCCACATTCTCGATGGCACGCACCATCTCCGCTTTTGCCTCGTCAAATGTCTTTCCGCACTCATTGGTAATCTGGCGCGCAATTTCGTCATGGTTTGCTTTGAGCAGCTCGCGCAGCTTGAACAAATACTGAACACGATCCTGCACCGGCGTACGCCGCCAGGCGGGAAAGGCTTCGCTTGCCGCCTGCGCGGCAGCGTTTACATCGACTCTGCTGCCACGCGGCGTTTTCGCAATGATCTCTCCGGTCGCCGGATTGATAACATCAAGATGCTCATCGGTATGTGGCTTGACCCACTCGCCGTTGATGTAGTTCAGCATGTCCATCGTTATCTCCAATTTCCTTATCGGTTCAGGGTTTCAACCCTAAGCATTCAAGTTTAGACCGCCAACGGATCCATCAGCTCAGCCAGTCCTTCGTCGATCAGGTTCAATCCTTCGTCCAGCTGCTCTTCAGTGATGACTAGCGGCGGGACAACAAACAGCACATTCTTAAAATTGAACACATAGACGCCATTGGCGATCAGGAAATTCTTGAGAGGCGTCAGGTCCATGGGCTCTTTCGTCTCGCGGTTCTTCACCAGCTCAATTCCAGAGAATAATCCAATGTACCGCACATCGCCGACAGACGGATGCTTCGCCTTCAATGCCTCCAGGCACCCGCCGAGATACTTGCCTACCTTCTTCGCGTTCTCGAAAATTTTATCCTCTTCGTAGGCTTCAATGGTTGCCAGCGCGGCGGCGCACGCCAGAGCATGGCCGTTATAGGTCAGCCCGGCAAAGAGCACCCTGTCGTCGAAGAACTTTGCGATCTTTTCGCTCACGATGACCGCGCCGAGCGGCACATAACCGGAGGTCAGTCCCTTTGCCGTCGTGATCATATCCGGGACCACCTTCCAGTTGTCCACCGCAAACCATTCACCGGTCCGACCCCACCCGCTCATTACCTCATCCGAGACCAGGAGGATTCCGTACCTGTCACAGATCTCGCGCATGCGCGGCCAGTATTCATCGGGCGGGATGATCAACCCGTTGGTGCCGGTCACCCCTTCGAGGAAGATTGCCGCAATCTGGTCGGGGCCCTCGTGCTCGATCACCTCTTCGACATGCTTGATACACTGGAGACAGCAGTTATCGCGGTCCCTTTCCCAGCCAAACGGACAGCGGTAGCAATAGGGATCCAGGAAATGCACAACGCCGGGCATCGCCGGTTCCACAGGCAGGCGCCGGTAGTCGCCGGTGAGTGATATGGCGCCATAGGTCGCGCCGTGATAAGAGCGGTAGCGCGCCAGGATCTTATGCCTTCCCGTATAAAAGCGCGCAATCTTGATAGCGTTCTCGTTGGCTTCCGCGCCGCCGAGAGTAAAAAACGTTTTCTTGAGATCGCCGGGGGTGATTTCCGCGAGCTTCTTTCCCAGCAAACCACGCGGCTCCGTTGCCATACCGGGGCTGGCGAATGTCAGCTTTGCCGCCTGTTCCTGGATTGCTTTGACTACTTTCGGGTGCTGGTGTCCCACATTCGTGTTCACAAGCTGTGAGGCAAAATCGAGGTAGCGCTTTCCATCCGCGTCCCAGAAGTAGACGCCTTCGGCCCGCGCCATGGGAATCGGGTTGACCTGCCCCTGGTTGGACCAGGAATAGAAAGTATATTCTTTATTGAGGTCAACAATTTCCTTCGAGGTTAGTTTAGTCATTGAATCTCCGGCGGGTGTACCTGCCTACCTTTTCACTTCCCTCACAATCTCTGCATAAACATTCAATGTCTCATCGATATCTGCTTCCGTGTGCGAATAACACAAAAACCAGGGCTCACGGGCGTCATGGTCGGGCATCACGCCGCGCTCAATTGCCTTCTCGGCAAGCTGGAGATACAGGCTGTGATCGCTCAGCGCCCAATCGCGCTGTGAGGTGACTTCATTCACACCGAGGGAAAAAGAGAACATCGCCGGGTAGCCGGTCATTACCGCCGGGATATCGTTTTCCTCAAAAATCTCTCTCAGTCCGTCCATGAGGCGTTGCCCACGTTTTTCGATCGTCTTGAGGATGGGTTGTGTTTTGAGAAGACAAAGCGTGGCGTACGCGCCAGCCACCCCGGGTTTGTTGTTCGTATAGGTCCCACCCTGCGCCACCCCCTGCCCGATGATAGACATGATCTCTTTCTTACCGCCGAAGGCTGCTACCGGGTAGCCGTTGCCAAGTGCCTTCGCGTACGTCGCCAGGTCAGGACGGATTTTGTAATACTCCTGCGCGCCGCCATTCGCGATCCGGAAGCCGGTCTTCACTTCGTCCAGGATGAACACGCAACCATAGTCCTCAGTCTTCTTGCGGATTAGCTCCAGAAATCCCTCCTGCGGGTTGATCGCTGCGCAGTTCCCCTGGCAGGGTTCGGAGATCACCGCGGCGATCTGTTCGCCGTATGAGCGCATCACGCGCTCAAAACCTTCAAAATCGTTGAACGGCAACGTAATAATAAATTCACGCATGGTCTTCGGGATGCCAGACGAAGCCGGCACCGGAATAGGACTCCGGCGGTTTCCGTACGCCTCCACCGGCGCATATGTGGACCACAGGGTGTGGTCATGGAAGCCGTGGTAGTTGCCTTCGAACTTCAGGATGAGATCTCGGCCGGTATACGCCCGAGCCACCCGTATGGCATGCATGGTCGCTTCCGTCCCGGAACAGGCGAGCCGGACCATCTCCACGGCCGGCGCCATCTCGGTGATCATTTCGGCAACCGCCACTTCGAGTTCCCCCGTCATCGCGAAAAGGATCCCGTTCTGGATTTCTTCGATGACCTTCCGATCGACCTCATCGTACGAATGCCCCAGAATGATAGGACCAAACGCCATGCGGTAGTCGATGTATCGTTTTCCATCCACGTCCCAGAGATAGGCACCTTTTGCTCGCTCGACATAGGGCGTGATCTCATCCCCCCAGAACCGGAAATTGGAATTAACGCCAAGTGGCAGGACCTCCCGGGCACGTTTTTGCAGCGCGAGCGTTTTTGGACCAAACATGGGTTTCCTCCAGATATGTTAGTCAGTCGTGGAAGGAGTTTCTTCTTCGGCGATTTCCTGGACGATCCGTTCCGGGATGCGCCATTGATAGACATCCTTCAGGATCAAAGGCACAATGGACGTGGTGGTCTTGCGAACCCCGGGAACCTTGCGGACAACCGTTGTGACAAACTGGTAGATTTCGGCTGTGTCCTTGGCGACGATCTGAATGCTCACGTCCGATTCGCCAATTCCGCAGGCGACATAACTTACATTATCAAACTCGGCCATTTTCCTGGCGACTTCAAGGATGCGGTCCGATTCGACCTCCATCCAGATATCGGCAATCGTCGCCAATCCGAAGGCTTGCGGTCTGGCAACCGCGCTGATCCGTACCACCCCCTCGTTCACCATTCTGTCAATCCGATATCGCACAGCTCTCTCGGAGATATCCCCAATCCGCCTCGCGATCTCCGAGGCCGGCATACGGCCATCATCTAGCAGCAGATTGACAATCTTGACGTCAATTTTGTCGAAATTGTACATAATTATCTCGTTTTATTTCCGAAACGGCGTGGACTGTGTAGATAATATACATCAGAAGGTGTGCACAAGTCAAGATTTGGCATTCTTTTTGGGTTTGATTCTATAAAGTGCGTAATGTTTAGTGTTTGAGCAGCATCCTTACTTAACGAAGGACGCAAGCTTAAAAAAACTGGGAAATTCCAATTTGAGACAGATTTCACATTGACGCCAATTTATCGTACAGGTATAATTAATCCTTGGCATTATCCCAATCTAGCAGGAGCAAAATTATGACTACAGATAGCATGTCGTCGGTAACGACGCCTGAGCCCAAAACTAAACTAAGCGGAAAGATTTTGAAGACAACTCTCGCGGGCGCCCTTGTGGATGTGGGGCAAGACATTCCAGGCGTTATCCATATTTCGCAGTTGAGCAAGGAGCCGGTGAATAAAGTCGAGGACGTGATCAAAGAAGGACAGAATGTAGATGTCTGGGTTCGCCGCGTGAAAAAGGATCGGATTGAGTTGACGATGATCGAGCCCCTCGCCCTCGAGTGGAAGGAAATCGAGCCGGAGATGGTCGTCAAGGGGAAGGTTGTCCGCCTGGAGAGCTACGGCGCCTTTGTAGATATTGGCGCGGAACGTCCCGGCATGGTCCATGTCAGCGAGTTGGCGCACGGCTATGTCAAGACGCCCAACGAGATCGTCAAGGAAGGCGACGAGGTAGAGGCCAAAGTGCTGGACGTCAACCGCAAAAAGAAACAGATCAAGCTGAGCATGAAAGCCCTCGAGCCGGAGGTGGAAGAGTTCAAGCCCGCCAAGAAGGAAAATAAGAAGGCTGGTAAGCGCGGTCCAAAGAAAGAAGTCGACGAAGTGCCCGCGCAGGAAGAGGATCGCGAGCCCGAGATGACAGCGATGCAGATCGCCTGGCAGCAAGCACTCGACAAGGCGAACGCGGATAGATCCTACAAGATGAAGCGCGCCAAGCCGGGCCTTTCACGGGAACAGGAAGATATCCTGGACCGCACTATGAAGAAACGCCTTCCAACCGGTGGATAAAGTAGACTCAGATAAAAAGAGCGGATCGATGATGATCCGCTCTTTTTCATTTACAAAGTTATACGACCGTGTCACTCAGATAACGGGCGAAGGCTTCGGGCCGGATAAAGAGTAAGATAAACACGGCTGAGAAAAATCCGCCCAGGTGTGCCCAGTGATTCACCCTGTAATCGGCTTCGCGCATGAGAATCTGGATCGCCGGGATGATCTGAATGCCGACGAAGTACAACACAACCCATATCGCCCGGATGCGGGGGATAAGCGGCACAAAGCTGACAAACACCAGTGTGCGGATGCGCCCGCCCGGATACAAGAGCAAATAGGCTCCCATCAAGCCAAAAATCGCGCCGCTCGCCCCAATACCAGGGATCCGAGAGTCCGACTCGACAAGGATAAAAAGCACATGTGCCCAGGTGCCCGCCAGGAGGTAAAAAGCCAGGAAGCGCCACGGACCGCAGGCGTCCTCCACCCGCCTGCCAAAGACCCATAAAGCGAGCATATTCCCCAACAGATGGATCAGATCGCCGTGCAGAAACATCGCGGTTACATTGGAGAGGGCGCCTGCGCCCTGAGCACCCAGGATGAGGTAGGGTGTGGCTGCATACTTCATGAGGAACGGCCAGTAATCTTCCCCTATCACGAAGATTTGAGCATAAAAGATCGCACAATTCGTCACGATCAGGATAATGGTCATGACCGGCAAGAATGAATAACGGTTCGGTTCTGTGTCGTTGAGCGGCAGCATAGATCGACCTAAAAGGGTATGGGCGGAATTCGGAACGTACGCAAGCGGTTCAACGAGTCGAAAACGAGCAGAACGTGGGGAAGAATGATCAAGAACCAGCCGGTGGCGGCGGTTGCCAGGCGGGCGAAGGTAGATCCATCGCCCGGTTCATCGAACAATTTCTGCCAGATCGGGTGCTTGGAGGGTATTTCCGCCAGCGAAAGTAGAAAACTTCCCAGAACGACGAAGGGCAGACCCAGCCAGAGATAGGCGCCCGACCGCGTGAACGGATTCAAACCGACCTGGACAAGCGCTAAGCTAACATACAGCAACGGCCAGGACACAGTCAGGCGGCGGATCGAGATCTCGGGTGGGACATAACGAATGTTCTCTTTTTGCAGCGCCTCGATCCGCAGGATCTGCTTGTAGATATGATCGAACTCCTTTGCGGTTCTGGCTTTGGCGGCAAGCTGTTGATAGACTTGCAAAGCTTTCTCGAACTTTCCCATCTGCTCGAGCCGCGTGGCGGCGATGATCGGGTTGGCTTTCAGATAGCGAGCCTGCTTCAACGCCGATGCGGTTCCGGGGCTATCCGGGTTCAGTTGGCTGGCGTTAGCCAGCGCCTCGATTTGCTGATCAATATCCGACGAGAGCCCGGCAACCAGCAGCCAGGCTTGCTCGCTGCGAGGCTGGAGTTCCAGAACCTGCCGGGCGAGCTGGAGCGCAGCATCGGTCTCAGTTCGATCCGCTCTAACTTTTGCCTCAGCCAGCAATCTTTCAGCCTCGGCAGCTTTCTGTTGGTGCTGGAGCCGGGTTAGATAGCCTCGCACCTTCTCATTCGAAGGATTGATCGTAAGTACATTCTCACAGGCAATGATGCGATCTTCGAGCGAATCGACCAGCCCGGCAAGCCACATCCAGGCCGCCTCATTCTGCGGGTCCGCTTCCACTATCCGAATGAAAAGCTCGCGTGCTTCCGCTTTCCTGCCTGCACGCGCCGTCTCGATTGCCCTTTGAAGATCCTCTGTCGAAGACATGTATCCAAAACCCTATTGCGCCCTGCCTTCGTGAAGCTCGCGCAGGAATTTCTCACGGTTCGCAGAACGGGCAGTTTTGCCGCTTGACGTCTTTATGATCCATTTCGGTCCCACGACCCTGACATGCCGCAGCGCAATCGCGGAATTCTTTGTTACATGGAGACGTATGGCATCGGCGATTTTTTGCTGCTCGCTCTCATCTTCCGAATTGACCTCTGCAATAATGACCACTTCTTCCGTCCCCTGCGCCTCATCGAACATCCCAAACGCTACGGATCGCCCGGCATGCACGCCGGGGACTTCGTAGGTCAGCGACTCGAGGTCCTGCGGATAAATGTTCTTCCCCCCGACAATGATCATATCCTTCTTTCGCCCGGAAACAAATACCTCACCATTTGAAATATACCCGTAATCGCCTGTGAGATACCACCCGTCGCGCAAGGCTTTTTCAGTTAGATCCGGACGGTTGAAATAACCGGATAACATACAATCGCTCTGGATGGTGAGCTCCCCAATGACGCGTTCCGGCAGCTCGTTTCCATTCGGATCGATGACTTTCAGCTTTGTATTTTCGAGAGGCTTGCCAGAGGACATCATCTTCATGGTAGAGCGGCCCTGGACCGGCTCCCTCGCCAGCCTCTCTACCATGAAAGACTCGCGGTCGATCTCCTCGACCACCGGCTCGCTTCCCAGGCGGCTCTGGGTGACGCCGAACACGTTTTCTGCCATTGCATACGATGTCTGCAACGCCTCCCACTTGAGCCCGTATCCGTTGAACCGCTCATGGAAAGCCCGGTGGCTTTCCCAGCGCACCGGCTCAGAGCAATTGATGATCGCCCGCAGAGAGGACAGGTCCACACCTTCGATGTGCCGGTCACGGATTTTCTGGGCGCAGAAATTGTAGGCAAAGTTTGGGAGCCAGGTTAATGTCCCGCGATACCTTGATGCGGATTGCAGAAGGCGATATGGGGCCCGCACCCAATCGAAAGGAGACATTAGAACGAGTGGAACGCCCGCAAGGATAGGCATCAGGAATCCGGCGATAAGGCCCATATCGTGGTACAGGGGCAGCCACGAAACGATCACATCGCTTTCCGAAAGCGAGAGCGCCTTGCCATACGCTTCGAGCTGGTTAAATACCGCCCGATGAGAAAGCGCGACTCCCTTCTGTAGTCCGGTCGTCCCGGACGAGTGCTGTAACAGGACGATCTCCTCCGCGTCCCTCCCAAGCCCGCTCCATGATGCAAACTCAATTTCTGAGACGGGGTCAAGCTGGTCCGTAACAATCACCGCGCGGACCGAGTCTCCCTCCTGCAGAGCGCTGCGCACCTCAGCTTCAAAGGGCGAGGACGTAACGATCCCAACTGGCTGCGTCACGGCGACGAGGGCAGACAAGTCCGCCCGGTAACGGTCCGGGGAGAGCTTCTCCGTGAGAAAGGGCATGATAGAGGGAATCGCCCCATGCAGGACGGCTCCCCAGAATGCGTAGACGAGCTCTTCGCCGTGCGGAAGGATGAGCACGACGACGTCGCCGGGCTGGATCCCCGCCTTGTCCAGCGCGCGGACATAGGCGCCGGCTCCACGCAGAAGCCGGTCGTAGGTGAGAGGCAGATCGTCGCGGCCGGCAAACTGCAGAGTCACGGCAACCCGCTCGGGGTCTCGCGTATGCAGGGCACGCAATTGCCTGGGAAAAGTTGAATGTAGATTCATACCTAAAGAGCAAAGGGCCTTGTTATGGGCACGTCAATTTCTTTATGTCCGGAGCGAGCCATTCGGCGAACCGCTGCTCGCCGGACACCCGGCGATGAAAATACTGGTCAGCAAAATCGACGGGTGAAAGTGTATTCCAGTAATCCAGCCATGGATACTGATTTTTGCCCGTCCAATCCCGCATGAACCGGCGATATTCATCGTACACCCAGCGCGGGTAGAACCCATTGTAGCGCAGCAGGTGATTCTCACCGTCTGCGACAAAGATCGGTTCATTGATCAAAACAAGCGGTACGTCTTCCGCAATAATGAATGCCGCCGATAACACGTCCATCATCAGCGAGCGGAACAGATCCGGCGACTCCTCGGGCGAACGCCCTTCGTAGCTGACATCCGTGGTGACATCCCGGCTGGGAACGCCAGGCGCCGGCTCCAGGCTGTGGTGGTCGTCTATTTTCGTGGCTGCCCACAGCACTCCAAATGCTTGCATCAAGGCGAGATTTTTCAGGCGTTTGCGCTGACCCACGATCGTCCGTTCCAGAAACGAAGGCTCTTCAATCGGCTTTGAAAAATGGGAGAGCTTCAGATCAAATTCCTCAGCCAGCTCTCCATAACGCTCTGCATGAGGAAGTATGAACAGGGTTTCAGCAGCTTTTGGCTCGAGCGTGGAAAGGGTAATCAGCCACAAGATCATGTCGGGCTGGTAAGCCAGCGCCTTGTCGAGAATCAGGAGATCGCGTGTCAAATACGAAAACGGGTAACCAAGATTATAGGCGCGGACCTTGCGCCCATCGCAGGTCTGCAGCTGGAGGCGATTGAGCTGCTCGGACAAAGTTTCATCCGGCCGCAATCCAAACCCCCAGGTTGCCGAATCTCCCAGCAGGAGGAGGCGGAACTCATCGGGCGGCTTGCGCTTCGAAATGACGTGAGCTCCAAACATGGCATCGAAATCATCATAGATGGGCGCGTTGTAACCGACGAAGTAGAACGCAGGTTGGTCTTCATAAGGGAAGCGCAGCCTGCCCGGAACGATTGAGTTGTAGAGTGTCAGCTTCCCCACCGGCGGATCCAGCAGTGCGAAGATAAGATTAAAGGCAACGAACAAGAAGCTCGCCTTGAGCAGCACCCTTGGCGGGCGAACGTCAGCCTTCATTTGCGCGCTTGAATCAACCCTGCCAGCTGGTTCAGCGTATCGAACGTGTTCGCGTTCAGCTCGGTGTCCTCGATCCGTACGCCAAATGTATCCTCGACGAACAGAGCCAGGTCCATGAGGCTGAACGAATCGATCAGACCGCTGGAGATAAGCGTCTCATCCGGTGAAATGGGTCGGTTAGGCTGTTTGAGGATCTCTGTGGCGATATAGTTTTCCAGCCTGGAAATTATGGATTCTGTCACGGGATATTCCTTCAATTACTTATGGTTTGGTATCACAGGCAATGTCCGCCACGACTGGACTCAGGCGTTGCACCAGTCGACGCTCGCCATCGAGGGTCAGATGGAAGCCTGGGTCGAGGAAGAGTTCACGTGGAATCGCATCCCATAGATCCAGGTAATTCCATCCACCTTCTTGCGCCCGGGAGGCAAGCTCCTCACGATACTGGTCGTATGCCCAGCGCGGATAGGCAGCATTGTAACGCACTCCGTTGACCGATTCGTCCACAATGTAAATCGGCTCATTGATAATGAGGACGGGGATACGACCAGCCAGGCGATGCCCCGCTTCGAGAGCATCTAACAAAAGCAGCGCTCGAATATCGTCCGGAGGCTGGAGCGTCCGATAGCGAGGATCTTCGTTCACATAAAAATCGGCTCGCTCGGCGATCGCCGCCGGAGTAGTGTCCGTGTATGTAGCCGTCCAGATGATCCCGAGCATTTGCAGGCGGACCTGACGCGCGAGGCTGGATCGACGGCCGATCAACGTCCGTTCATAAAGATTGGGCTCGTCGCGGACGAGCACCGGATGCTCTCGAAATGCGATATCGTAGTCTTGCAGCAAACCGGCCGCCTGCAGCCGATTGGCAACAAGGAAAGGATTAATTCGCTGAGAGAAAAAGGTGTTTAGGGTCACAAACCACAGGATCAGGTCTGGTTCATACTCCATGGTTTTATCTAGAATGACGAGGTCCTTGAGGATGGATGGATGAGGATAGCCCAGATTGTAGGCGCGGACTGACATAGCGCCGCACTGTATGTTCTGTCGATTCAACTCCTCTGAGATCTCCTCGTAGGCACTCAAGCCTTCGCCCCAGATGGCAGAGTCGCCGATCAGCGCCACCCGGAATTCGCCGGGACCCTTCGGCACCGAGATGCGATGAGAGGCAAACATAGCGTCAATGTCATCCACACTGACGGTGTACGGGTCGCCGCTAATGCCAAACGGCAGCCGCGTTCGCCCCGGAAAGACCACGTTATACCCCGAGACCTGCCCTCCTCGTGGATTGACCAGCGCATATAGCAGGTTGATCACCACGAAAAGCCAGAGGGCTTTCAAAACCAGGCGAAGCGGCCTTACCTCCGCGCTCATGGCACACCAAACAACACCGCCATCACAGCCCAGGCTTGCGCGGGAGTGGATAAGGAAAAGAACAACCACCCAATCGAGACAAAATGAAAGGTGAGAAAAACACCGGAGTAGCGGAGTATTGCTTGCCCCAGGGGAGCCCTCCCCCATCCGGGCATACGGCCCTTCATATAGTCGCTCCATCGGTTTTGAATGAAAAGACCGGCTCCGTGCCATAAGCCCCACAGCACAAAGCCGGCCGTAATTCCATGCCATAAGCCGATCAGCACCATCGTGACTAGCTGGGCAATGAGGATGACCAGCATGGGTGGAAGAGGCTGATCGCTCGAGCGCAGCCCCCGGACCAGCGGATTAAAAAAGTAGCTGCGAAACCACTGTGTCAGGGTCATATGCCACGAGCTCCAGAACTGGCTCAGGTTCGGCTTGAAATAAGGAGAGGCAAAATTTTCGGGCAACCGGACCCCAAGCAGCCGGGCAATACCGATGGCGATGTCCGTATACCCGCTAAAGTCAAAGTAGATCCTCAAGGAATAGCTGTATAGAAGTACCCACATCCAAACCGGAGCCTGGACTTGCCCCGCGAACACATCATTCAATGCGATCCACGCCAGGGAGTCGGCGATCACGAACTTCTTGAACAAGCCGACAAAAAAGCGCGTGCCTGCCTCCACCCAGCCTTCCCGATCCAGGGGAACCGGATGATCAAGATCTTGGACGAAGCGCTCGATCCTGTCGATAGGACCGGCTGTAAAGGCAGGGAAGAAGATGACATAATTGACATAATCGCCCAGCGGCACGGCAGGCAGGCGCCCGGCATTCCGGTCCAGAACCGTGTGCAGCAAACGAAATGCAACATACGAAAACCCCAGCCATGCAATGGGACTGAACCCGCCGGACTCCTTGCCGCGCAATGTTGCAATCCCATCCCAGAGAATGCCAGGCAGCGCCGGGACTTTCACCAGCAGGAACAGGAAGATAATTCCGAGAGCGGCAAGCGGGAACAGAAGTGATGGAAACCGACGAAGCCGGGCGACCGCCAGCCCCAGCACGAGGAGAGTCACAATTAGGATGGCAAGCCATTGAAAGCGCGGTGTTTGCGTGATAAAGATGGCATCGAGCTGGAAATACCGATTCAGGTTGATCAGAACAGCCACGCCTGCAAGTACGAGCACCGCCGGCGCGTTCTGTCGCCCGCCGCGGACTTCGGGGGAAGAGGTCAGCAGCCATACCAGGCAGGTGATCGCCAGGGTGGCCGTGGGCAGCCAGAAGGTCAGGCTTACCTGTTCCTGAGGCGGTTGAAGCCAGTAAATGAAAAAGGCGCTCACACCAAGCAACGCCAACGAACGCCCCCGCTTAAGTTGTCCAATCAGATAGGCAGCTGCCACAATGATGAAAAGCTGCAAGATGGACATTTAAAATCCCTGATATATCCAGGTGGGCGATGTATCGGCGGTAAAAATAACCAGGGCAAGCAAGATCAGACAGAGTAAGAGTGCTAGAAGATTCTCACGCGTAAAGATACGTTGCGCTATTTTTTTCATCGATGTATCCGCTAGGAGTGTCGCAAATAGGCTTCCATGAATTCGTTAAGGTCCCCGTCCAGGACGGCCTGTGTATTTCCGGATTCATGCTCGGTACGATGATCCTTCACCATTTGATATGGATGTAGAACATAGGAACGGATTTGGCTTCCCCACTCGGCTTTGGTGTATTCGCCGCGCAGGACCGCCCGCTCTTCCTCCTTTTCCGCCTGCCTCAGCTCGAGCAGGCGCGCCCGCAAAATGCGCATGGCAAACTCCCGGTTCTGGGTCTGCGAACGCTCATTCTGACAGGTCACAACGATCCCGGTCGGGATATGCGTAATGCGGACAGCAGTCGCATTCTTCTGGACATTCTGACCACCTGCGCCCGAGGATCGATAGACATCCATCTTGATGTCAGATGGGTCGATCTCTACTTCCGCATCGTCCATGGCGACTTGCGGCAGCACTTCGACCAGCGCGAACGACGTATGCCGGCGGTGCGCAGCGTCGAAGGGCGAAAGCCGCACCAGACGATGAACGCCTTTCTCAGAACGCAGATATCCGAAGGCATATTCTCCGTTGACCGAGATCGTTACGCTCTTAATCCCGGCCTCCTCGCCCTCGGTCAGATCCAGGATCTCGGTTTCATATCCCTGGGTCTCTGCCCAGCGCAAGTACATACGCTCGAGCATCGCCGCCCAGTCCTGTGAATCGGTGCCACCCGCTCCGGCGTGAATGGCAAGGATCGCGGAATCAGGATCATACTTGCCGGACAGCATGGCGGTAAAGGACCGTTTTTCCAGCTCCGCTTCGATCGCCGAGGTCTCAGCTTCAAGCTCGCTGCGCAGACTCTCATCTCCCAGCCCGGCAAGCTCGAGGGTATCGTTCAGGCGGCGCGTGAATGCCCGCCACGATTCCACTTCCGCTTTGACTGCGTTGTACTGTTTCATGACGCTCTGCGCCTGGGAAGGGTTACTCCACAGATCCGGCGCTTCTACTTCTTTTTCAAGTTTTTTGAGTTTTGTTTCTTTTGTCGCGAAGTCAAAGACGCACCAGTAACTGGTTCGTCAGGGCCTCGGCGGCCTGCAAGCGGTTTACAAGGTCTTGCATCTTTCCTCCATGCATAACTACATCAGGAATTGAGGATACCTTTCACAAAAGCATCCGGGTCGAACGGGATCAGGTCTTCAGGTTTTTCACCCAGGCCCGCAAACAGAATGGGCAAGCCAAGCTCGCGCTGGATGGCAAATGCCATCCCGCCGCGTGCCGAAGAGTCGAGTTTCGATAAGATGATGCCTGTCACACCCACGGCTTCCTTGAACGCCTTGGCTTGTTGCAAGGCGTTCTGGCCTGTGGTGGCATCCAGCACCAGCCAGACGGCATGAGGGGCACCAGGCAGCGCCTTTCCAACCACACGATTGACCTTCTTGAGCTCTTCCATTAAATTGAAGCGAGTATGCAGGCGTCCAGCCGTATCGATGATCACCAGGTCCAGCCCGCGTGCCACGCCGGATTGGACAGCGCTGAACGCCACCGCGCCCGGGTCTGATTCCGGCGCGCCGCTGACCACATCCACGCCAAGCCGATTCCCCCAGACCTGCAGCTGATCGACAGCGGCAGCCCGAAAGGTGTCGGCTGCCCCGAAGAGCAGGGATTTGCCCTCGGCACGAAAGCGCTGTCCCAACTTGGCGATCGTGGTCGTCTTGCCAGAGCCATTGACGCCAACCACCATAATGACCGATGGCTTGTTCTCCCAGGTCAGAGCAGGAGGTGAATCCAGCCTGGCGCGAAGCTCAGTCTGGAGCGCCTCTGATAAGTCCTGCGGACGAATCAGACCCCGGTCGCGTACGACAATCCGAACTTCCTCCAGGGTTTCCGCAGTTGTCTCGAGCCCCAGGTCCGCCTGAATAAGGAGTTCTTCAAGATCATCCCACGTCTCTCTGGTGATTTCGGTCGCCCCCAGCAATGTTGCAATCTGTCCAAATGCTGCTTTGCTCGTTTTTGCAAGCCCACTTTTCCATTTCTCGAAGAATTCAGCCATGACGGGCGATTATATCATGAGGGTTTTCTATGATATACTTTTTTTCCGATTGAGGGCAAACTCGAGTTTTGATTGCCAGAGACGAGATGTTGGAAAAGGTGAAAGAAAAAAGGTCGAAAAACCATGCCAAATGAACCCATTCACGTTACTGATGCCGGATTCGAAAAGACAGTCCTACAATCATCTGTCCCGGTGATTGTGGATTTCTGGGCGCCTTGGTGCGGTCCATGCAAAATGGTGGCGCCGATCCTGGACAAGCTGGCAAAGGAATACGAGGGCAAGATCTTGATCGCAAAGATCAACACAGACGAGAACCCTGAATGGATGATGAAGTACGGGATTCAGGGCATCCCAACCATGCTTTTCTTTTCAAACGGAAAAATGGTTCATCGCCAAGTCGGCGCCCTGCCGGAACGAATGCTGCGCGATGTTGTGACACAGTTCATGGAGGTCGTCGGCCAGCCGTAGCTGCCCAGAGGAGGGCACAATGAAAAAGACTGTTGTTCTTTGTTCGGCACTCGTCCTGCTGCTTTCGGCTTGTCAGAATATTTTCACGCCGACGGTTGCTCCCGGCCCTACAATCGATTCCGCGGCGACCGCCGACTCGCTCTTCCGAACCGCCGTTGCACAGACACTGACGGCACAGCCCTCGCCAACTGCAGTTGTAGCTGTCGATACCCCCACCCTGCCTGCCGACTTGCTTACTCCATCGCCCACAGAGATCGTACCCGCCACACCCACCTCTACCCCGGACTCTGTCTCTACCTTCACTGCCACGCCTCCACTTGCAGAGCTTTCTGCAACGCTTCCGACCGCGACCTTCAATGTCCCCACCGCGACCATCGGCACTGCTGATCCAGCGACCACCGGAACCGCCACTCTCGCGGTTGGACAGGTCACTCCCGTCTGGACGCTGGCCGTACGCTTGTACGGTACCCTGCCGCCAGCGGTACCCTTCGGCCAGATCACCCTGGTCAACCGGGCAAACACCGAAGCCTACATTTCCTTGCAGGTGACCATGCCCGATGGCAAATATTCCATTCTCGAGTATCCGGTGGAAGGCAGCCGGCAGATCCAGGCTCCTGTCGGTCAATACCGGTATGTGACCTGGGTCGGCGGCCGGAAGATGGTCGGTGAGTTCAGGCTCCACAAGGACGAGGATCTTTCCATCACCCTATTCCGCAACCGGGTCGAGATCAAGTAAGAGACTACACTCACCCCGCCCATCGAAAGTGAATCCATAATGAAACGAAACATGCTCCTGATCGGCGCTGTGTTCATGCTGCTTGCAAGCGCCTGTGCCCCTCAAGCGGCTGCCACCGCCAACCCGGTAGATGTCCAGCAGACCGCGCAGGCCGCAGCCTTCACCATGGTAGCTGAGACACAGCTGGCGCTGCCGTCCCCGACGCCTGTCCCGCCCACCGCAACACCAACCTCTGCGCCGACGAATACCGTCCCTCCCCTGCCTACACTGAGCACGCCAGGGACTCAGATCGCTCTGGGCACGCAGGAAACGCCCACCACCGGCGGCCTTCCAACGGCGCTCCCCACGTTCACCGCACAGGCTCCTCCGGCTTCCTCGAATACCACTAATAACCAGGACATCTGCAATCAGCCGCTGACATCCTGGCAAGGACCGACTGCGAATTTCTCGATCGTCAACCAGACCCGTCCCGAGGGCACGATCGTTCTGTCCATGTATGTTGTGACACCGTTCAACCAATGCGGCTATCTGGTCATCACCGGCAATAGCTTCTCCGGTCCCATTGGAGACTACAGCGCCGGGGCGTTTATCACCGGCAGACAAAACTTCAAGGCATTTGGCAGCTTCAGGATTACCGAAGGCAATTGGAGTGTCGTCGTTCGCAACGACAGCATCCTTGCCAAAGGCGGATGTGCGCCAAATTGCTAATTTCATCAGGAGATCCTACCAACGCATGAAACGATTTTCCACGCTCACGAGTATCGTTGCCCTCGCCACCCTCGCCACGCTCATCACTGCCTGCGGAGCGCCGGCGGTTCCCACGGTCAATCCGGTGGATGTGCAAAACACCGCGATGGCAGCCGCCTTCACCATGGTCGCGCAGACCCAGGCTGCTATCCCCACGGCAACCCCCGTCCCACCCACGGAAACGCCGACCGAGACACCGCCTCCGACAGATACGCCACTGGCATTGCCGACCCTGGATGTCACACCGACAGTCACGACGGCGCCCGTCAGCAATAATTCAGGAGCTGCAACGGTTGATCCGTGCTCGACCCGGCCGCTCTCCCCTAAGCAAGGGAGAGAAACCGTCATCCGGGTTGTGAACACGACCAGAGTCACCATTACCGTATCCATGTTTCTCAACGCGACCGAAGCACACGGTGAGTGCGGATGGCGTAGTTTCAACCTTTCCAAGAATAACGACATCGTTTTCCACGATCTGGTTCAGGGATGCTATAACTTATGGGCGTGGAGTGACGACCCGCAGGGAAAATTCAACTCGAGCGGAGGCGGTTGTATCAACAACCCGGACAAATGGACGTTTGAGGTCTCTTCCGGATCCATCAAGTTCGTGGGACCATAACGGGTCAACTGCGAATCGAAAACAGAGAGATGAGCAGGGATTGCTCATCTCTTTCTATTTTAAGATGGGGAACCATCTCCTCATAGCGAACGTCCTTTCCCTATATTGACTGGAGGTAGAATGAGAGTACGAATGATCCTGATACTGATGCTGGTCCTGGCAGCCTGCGCGCCGGCGGGCAATGTCGCGACCCCGTCACCCGACACGGCTGTGACCAGCCCACCGGAAGGCAGCATGCCAACAAGTGAACCGCCCGAAAGCCCATTTGGCCCGAAACCCGGCGATGAGCAGCTGACCCGCGGCGAAGTCTATCTAGATGAAGCCAGCCTGTTAATCCGCGAGAGCTTTCCACCGCAGATCGTGTTAGTACTGCGCGGCAATCTGCCCACACCATGCCACGAGCTGCGAGCGGAGGTAGCGCCCCCCGATCCCGAAAATAAAATCGAAGTGGATGTGTATTCGGTGGCCGATCCCGATACGATTTGCACACAGGTCCTGGAACCTTTGGATGAGCAGATCGAGCTGGGGACATTCCCCAGCGGACACTATGCGGTCTGGGTCAACGGGCAGTTAGCCGGTGAATTCGATTCATAAGAGATTGAGCCAGACCGGGGTCTGGCTCAATCTGATTCCTCGGTTCGGCTGATCCGCGCCAAACGGGCGCTGGTCAATTCGATGAGGTCGGAGACGGGCAGCCGGATATTGAGCCCGCGCTGCCCACCCGAGACATGGATTTCTGGATAATTGCGTGCCGCCTCATCGAGCACAACCTGGAAGCCCTTCTTGATCAGGGCAAGCGGGGAAATGCCACCTGCCTGCAAGCCGGTCAACTGTTCCGCCTCGCGTTCGGTGGGCAGATGAACTTTTTTCTCGCCCAGGAATACAGCCAAACGTTTCAGGTCCACGGCGCTGGGGCCCGGGATAACGGCAAGGACTGGTTTCTTCGGTTTTTCTCGTGACACTACAATGGTTTTGAACACGACTTCCGGTGCCACCTTTAAGAATTGTGCAGTCTCCAGAGCACCCATCTTTTCGACAGGCGTTTCGAACGCCGTGTAAGACACCTTGCGAGAATCCAGAAGACGGGTGATATTGTTGACGGGGGGCATGGCCAGCTCCGTATCAGGTTGAGTTTCCGCATTGTACCGCTTCCCTGCCCCCGTAGTAAAATAAAACTGTATGAAAGCGACCCGAACTGCCATTCCACTTGAAAGACTGCTGGAACAACTGCCCGATAATTACACACTCGCCGACCGGGAGTTAATTCAGCGCGCCTATCGTGTGGCGGAGGAAGCCCACGCCGGGCAAAAGCGTCATTCCGGAGAGCCATACATCAGTCACTGCCTGGCGGTTGCGAGCATATTAGCCGACCTGCGCGTGCCGCCTGATGTGATTGTGGCGGGATTGCTCCACGACACTGTTGAGGATACCAGCCTTACCCTGAACGACATCCGCCGGGACTTTGGCGGCACGGTCGCAGTCCTTGTGGACGGCGTGACCAAGCTGACCAATCTGCCGCGCGTCTCGCGCGACGACCAGCACGCCGAGAACTCCAATGGGCATAATGGAAGCGAGCCGCCCGGCCCGCTTTCGGAGGAGCTCACCCTTGGACGCAAACAGGATCTGGTCTCCGAGACCCTGCGCAAGACGTTCCTGGCGATGGGCGATGACGTCCGCGTGGTGATCATCAAGCTGGCAGACCGGCTGCATAACATGCGCACTCTGGGGTTTATGCCCGAGCCCAAGCGCAAACGCATCGCAAAGGAGACACTGGATATCTTTGCACCGCTCGCCAACCGCCTGGGCATCTGGCAGATCAAGTGGGAGCTTGAAGATTTGGGATTCCGGCATCTCAACCCGGAGAAATACAAGGAGATCGCAGAGCAGATTCAGGAGCGGCGCCCCGATCGTGAGGTCCAGATCGAAGCTATCAAAACCAACCTGTCCAAATTGCTGACGATCCACAACATCAGAGCCGAGATCGGCGGGCGACCCAAGCATATTTACTCCATCTACAAAAAGATGACGCGGAAGGGCAAACCCTTCGACCTTGTGCGTGATGTGCGCGCCGTCCGTTTGATCGTTCCGGATATCCCGTCTTGCTATGCGGCGCTGGGTGTGATCCACACGCACTGGCGTCCCATCCCTGGTGAGTTCGACGATTACATCGCCGCGCCGAAGGACAATTTTTACCAGTCCCTGCACACGGCGGTCATCTATGATGATAAGCGTCCGCTCGAGGTGCAGATCCGAACGGCTGAAATGCACCAGAACGCAGAGTACGGTATCGCCGCGCACTGGAAATACAAGGAAGGCGCGCACCGCGACAAGTCGTACGAGCAGCGCATCAACTGGCTGCGCAACATGATGGAATGGCGCAGCGATGTGAACGACGCGCAGGAGTTTATGGAAGGCATGAAGACGGACGTGTTCCAAGATCGCGTCTATGTCTTCACCCCGCGCGGAGATATCATTGACCTTTCGGCAGGTTCCACCCCGATCGATTTCGCGTACCACGTCCATACGGACATTGGGCATCGCTGCCGCGGGGCGCGCGTCAACGGAAAGCTGGTCCCGCTATACCAGGAGCTCAAGACCGGCGACCAGGTAGAGATCCTGACCGCTAAACGCGGTGGGCCCAGCCGGGACTGGTTGAATCCGAATCTGGGGCTGGTCAAGACGCAGCGCGCCCGGTCCAAGATCAAGGCCTGGTTCAAGAAGCAGGAGGATGAGCAGAACCTCGCCCAGGGACGCGCAACGCTCGAGCGCGAGCTACAAAGACTTGGCATCACCAGCACCAACTTCGAAAAAATGGCGCGCGAGCTTGGTTTCAAAGTACCTGAGGACATGTTCATCGCGCTTGGCAATGGCGATCTTTCTGTCAACAAGGTCATCAAAGAGCTATCCGAAACCGTAGAGACCGCCGATATCCTGGAAGCCACCATTCCAGCGCAGGAGACAAAACCGTCCACCGATGCTGTCGAAGTGGTCGGGCTCAAGGGTTTACTTTCCACCATGGCGCGCTGCTGCAACCCGATGCCGGGCGACCAGATCGTGGGTTATATCACTCGGGGGCGCGGCGCGACCATCCACCGCCAGGATTGCCCAAACATCCTGCGCCGCAAGGACACCGAGCGCCTCCTGCAGGTGGACTGGGGCAAGGTAGAGCGCACATTCCCGGTGCACATCACCGTCAAAGCCTATGATCGCCAGGGGCTGATGGGCGATATCTCCACGCTGCTGCAGAATGAAGGCGTGAACATCGCGGACGTCTCCGTGAATTACAACCGCACGGTTGCCGATATCAAGCTTGTCATCGAGATCCGTGACCTGGCGCAATTGAGTCGAGTCCTGACCCGCATAGAGAATCTACCCAACGTTCTCGAGGCGCTACGCACGAAACCGGGATGACTCCACCTTCCCGCGAAGCGGGACGGAGGGGGTATAATTTCGCCGCTTCAAGTCATGAATTTACTTAGCGTAGAGCAGGCGCGCGAGCGCATCCTTGGCCATTTCCAGCCTGTCACGACAGAAACGGTGCCTCTGGGGGAAGGTTCCGAGCGCGTGCTTGCACAAAGCATCACCGCTTCCAATGACCTCCCCCCATTCGATAATTCCTCGATGGATGGCTTCGCTGTTCGCGCCGCAGATGTGGCGGAAGCTAGCAGCGATTCACCGCGCCGCCTGCGCGTGGTTGCCGATATTCCGGCTGGGACACAAGCTTCAATAGTTCTGGGTCAAGGCGAAGCCGCGCGCATCATGACCGGCGCACCGCTGCCGGACGGTGCAGATGCTATCGTCCCGGTTGAAGATACGGACGTCAATCACCGTGATGCCGGCGCGTCCGCTCCGGCCGAGGTCCAGATCTTTAAGTCGGTGGACATCGGCGCCAATCGGCGCCCGCGCGGCATCGACGTGCGGGCTGGCGAGATTGTCCTGCACCCGGGACGCCTGCTCAAGCCGCAAGACCTGGGATTGCTCGCCATGCTGGGGGTCTCCCAGGTGCCGGTCTTTCGAAAGCCGCGACTGGCATTGTTTTCATCGGGAGATGAGCTGCTTGAGGTGGAGGCTCCTCTGGAAGATGGCAAGATCCGTGACTCGAATTCGTATATGCTGGCGGCACTGATCGAAGGAGCCGGTGCGGACGTGCTGCAACTGGGGGTAGCAATGGATAATCCCGAGTCAGTTCAAGCCTTGCTCAAGAAAGCCGTCGAGGCGCACGTGGACCTGATCCTTTCCTCCGCCGGCGTCAGCGTGGGCGCGTTCGATTTCGTCAAGCAGGTGATCGAGTCGAACGGCAAGATGGATTTCTGGAGAGTCAACATGCGCCCGGGGAAACCTCTGGCGTTTGGTGAATATAACGGCATCCCCTTCATTGGTCTTCCCGGCAATCCAGTTTCAGCATATGTTGGCTTTAAGGTCTTTGTGCACCCCTCCATCCAGCGTCTGCGCGGACTTCCGGGCGAGGGAAGACAGACGATACGTGTGCACTGCGACCAACAAATCGATTCGGATGGCCGCGAAAGTTACCTGCGCGCTCAGGTCCAGCCAGATCCCGAAACTGGCGTCTGGATCGCCCGTCTAGCGGGCCACCAGGGCTCCGGGAACCTGCATGCACTCGTTCACGCAAATGCTTTACTTATTATCCCCGCTGGTGTAAAATGCGTGCCTGCCGGTCAGGACCTGGAAGCCTGGTTCATCTGAGGAATCATGGAAAAACGCCTATCACAACTCGCTATCGTCCTCACTATCATTGGCCTGCTGGTGTCTGTTTACATGACGATCTACGCAATCACATCCAACGACAACATGTGTATCGGCTCTCAGGATTGCTCGGTGGTGAATGCCAGCAAATATTCCAAAGTCAATGTGGCCGGGATCCAGATCCCCGTGGCAGTGATCGGCGTGATGGGGTATGCAGCCATCCTGGGGGTACTGCTCTTTGAAAGCAGGATCGATTTTTTGCGAGAGAATGCAACGCTGGTCTTTTTTGGGCTGGCGCTCACCGGTTTCCTTTTTACGTTGTACCTTATCTACCTGGAGGTTGCCCTGATACGAGCGTATTGCCCATTCTGTCTCGCTTCGCAAGGCGCGATGATTCTTATTTTTATTCTTTCGGTCATCCGCGTGGTACGACAACCCTAGACCCAGGAGGAAAGAATGCCCCGTATCAAGTGTCATTACGCAGATTGTGTTTTTTTGGATGAAGGTTATTGCAGTGCCGCAGCGGTGGAGATCGATCCAGACACGGGTTGCGCGACCTATTCACCGAGCGAAGATGCTGCCCGGGCTGATGAATGGGAAGAAGACATAGAAGAATGGGAGGACGAAGATGCCGAAGACGATGATGACGAGTTATGGGACGAGGATGAGGACGAGTTTTAACATCCCTGTTTAGTCCAATTTTGCATTCAAGAAAGCCTTCTCGCAGCGAGAAGGCTTTTGCGTTCCTATGGGGCTGCACGGGCGGGTTATTCCGGGACCATGTGAGTGAAATGATACAAGAGCACACCCGCTGCGACAGCGAGATTTAAGGAGCTGACTCTGCCTCTCATCGGGATGGAAACAGCCACATCGCAGGCATTGGTCTGCTCTGTGGACAGCCCCTTCTGCTCGTTCCCCAGGACCAGGATCCAGGGGATTTGTGGGACAAGAGTCTTGTAATCTACATCGCCGCGAGCGGATGTGGCAATGAGCTGGCAATTTTCATCATGCGCCCATGCGATAAAGTCCTGGAAGGATGCCTGCATGATGGGCGTCCAGAAAATGGTGCCCATGCTTGAGCGCACAACGGTCGGGTGATAGGGATCCACACCGCCATCCAGCAGAAAAAGCGCATCGGCTTTCACCGCGTCCAGGGTACGGAGTATGGTGCCCACGTTACCCGGATCCTGCGGGAAGACGAGAGCTACCGCTCGTTGGATCTGCGCAGCGAAGCGTGAGAACCCTGCCACCTGCCTTTGCCGGACGATCGCAAGCATGCCCTGCGGGTTGTCCTTATCTGCCAGCGATTCCATGACCTGTGACGAAACCGGCTGAGCTTTCGCGTGGAGAGTAGCGATGACATCACGGCCGTATCTGCTTGTCAACAGGTCGGGGGCGTAAAGAATCGTCTCGATGTCCCAACCTGCCTCCATCGCCTGACCGACATGATGGATCCCCTCCACCAGGAATGTCCCGGTCTCCAGCCGGGCTTTTTTCTGGCGCAAGGCGCGCGCCTGCTTGATCAGCGCATTGCTCAGGCTGGTAATGAAGGGCTTCTGCATAAGATGGCGGACTCAACGGCTCCGGCCGTTGGACGACGATTTATTCCTCCGCTGCTACCACAGTCAGCGTCGCGATCATGCCTGAGATAATGTGACCTTCGGTCCGGCAGACCACCTGGTACTCTCCAGGCTCCGAGGGAGCCGTAAATGAAGTGTTGACGGAACCGCCCGGCGGAATCTCGGCCTCCCAGTACACATTGGGGACGTCCTCATCGTCGAATGTGTCGCCAGCGGTCGTACCTAACTGCATCACCACAAAATTATGGATAACCGCTCCATTGTTCGAAGAATTGAACGTGATTTCCTGCCCGGCCGGAACGATAAATTGGTTGGGCTGAAACTGGAAATCGGTCATGGTTACATTGATGGTATCGCTGACGGCGGCTGCCCCACCACAACCTGCAAGCAGCAGGCTGAGCAGCATGGCTGCAAATAGATATTTTCTCTTCATCTTACTCTCCTGATTTCTCTGGGCACCTATTGTAATCCAATAGCCGGTAGAATTTGTTGCGTTTACTCAGAACATTCTGGTAAACTACCCGGTGGCAAGTTCCTGACGGTGCTGCCGTACACCCTTTCAAAAAGAGACTTTCATGACCGCACATTCGACGTTCGACCCTTCTGCACGTGTGCTGCTCGGACCGGGCCCGAGCATGGCTCACCCCCGTGTGATGCGCGCCTTGAGCGCGCCCACCGTAGGGCACCTGGATCCGGAGCTGCTCGCGTTGTATGCCGAAGAACAGGATCTGCTGCGAACCGTATTTCAGACATCCAACGAATGGACTTTTGCTCTCTCGGGGACCGGGACATCGGGCATGGAGGGGGCGCTCGTCAATCTGATCGAGCCAGGAGACGATATCCTGGTTGCCATCCATGGCTACTTTGGCGAGCGCCTGGCGGATATCGCGGCGCGAGTTGGCGGTCAGGTAGACCGCATTACGCGTCCCCTGGGTGAGATCTTCACTTTGGAGGAAATCGAGTCGGCACTCAAGAGAAAGCCATACAAGCTCTTTGCCATCGTCCATGCCGAAACCTCAACCGGCGCGGAGCAACTTCACATCAAGGAAGTTGCGGACCTGGCTCACCGTTACGGCGCGCTGCTTCTGCTTGACACGGTGACATCCCTCGGCAACATCCCGTTGAAAATCGACGAATGGGATGTGGACGCGGCATACTCGGCCAGCCAGAAAGGGCTTGGCGCACCATCTGGCCTGGCGCCGATCACGATCGGTCCGCGCGCTAGGGCCAGGATCGAGGACCGGAAATCACCCGTTGCTTCCTTTTACCTGGATCTCAACGCCTATGCCGGTTACTGGATGGGCGCCCATGCCTATCATCACACAGCCTCCGCGAATCTCCATTATGCTCTGAGCGAAGGTTTGCGCGTGATCGTCGAGGAGGGCCTGGATCAAACGTTTGCACGCATACGCGCCAACGCAGAAAGCCTGTGGCTCGGGCTGGACGAGCTAGATACGCCAGCCTTTATTCCTCGCGAGTACAGGCTTGCGCCGCTCACCACTGCACAGGTCCCGACTGGCATCGATCCACACCGGGTTCGGTCAAGGCTCTTGAATGAATACAACATCGAAATTGCTGCCGGCTTTGGCGCGCTGAAGGATAAGGTCTGGCGGATCGGCTTGATGGGATATTCAAGCCGGCGAGAAAACGTGACCCTGCTCCTGGGGGCGCTGCGGGAATTATTGAAGTGATATCCAGGCAGCAGAGACAGGCGGGCTCGCTTGAAAGAGCGCTAAAGTGTTAGAATGCAGGCAAAAACGCCCTGTTTTACGCCGTTTTATAGGGTTAACCCCCAAAGGTAGGATTTGCCTTTTTGTGCCATTTTAACGTATACTAAATCGCAGGCTTCTCAGCCAATCCCTAAAGGAGGACCAAATGGCAAGCAAGAATCGTATGAACAAGACAGAGTTGGTGGAAGCGATTGCAGGTGAGAGTGGTCTGGAAAAGAAACAGGTCAATGCAGTACTGGATGCGCTCAACAATGTAGTCTATAAGGAACTCAAAGCCGATCGTGAGGTGACCATCCCCGGGCTCCTGAAATTGACGACAGTCAGAAAGCCCGCCCAGCCCGAGCGTGAAGGGATTAATCCATTCACCAAGGAGAAGACCACTTTCAAAGCCAAGCCCGCGCGCACCGTTGTCAAGCCCCGTCCGGTCAAAGCCCTGAAAGACGCTGTCTAAATTTAGTATCACTCGACTCACAGGCCCCGCATCGTCGGGGTCTTTGTGTATTACAATAGCTGTGCGCAAGATTATCTCTGAACCCGCCAACGATTTTAGAAGCCCAAGGGAATCATTTGATCCAGAAGTGCATCCAGAAAATTCTCTCGCGGCTGGCAGGCCTCGGAGCGGACCGTGATGACAGCGACGAGATCCGGTTGCAAAAAACGCTGCTCACACTGGGATCCTTCATGTTCATTGCCGCGGGGGCATTATGGGCGATTTTATACTTTTCATTTGGCGAATATCTGGCTGGTTCCATTCCTCTGGGTTATGTAATGATCTCTTGCCTCAGTTTGCTTGTCTTCCACTGGACCCGCCGCTATCGCTTATTTCTGTTCACCCAGCTATTGCTGATCCTCTTCCTGCCTTTTCTGCTCATGATCGCTCTGGGCGGCTTTATCAAATCCAGCGCGGTCATTCTGTGGTCACTGCTATCTCCTCTGGGCGCCATGCTGTTCGACGAGCCCCGGTACGGCTTGCGTTGGCTGGCAGCCTATCTCGGCCTGGCACTGATTAGTGGGTATTTCGAATTTTATCCGCTGGTCACTTCTTCCCTCTCCCCAGCAATCGTCACAACCTTTTTTGTTTTGAACATCGGCGCCGTCTCCGCCATCGCCATTTTTTTGCTGGGATATTTCGTGGGGGAAAAGAACCGGCTGTTCACCCTCTTACGCGGTGAGCAGGCGAAGTCCGAAAATCTGTTGTTGAACATCCTGCCAAAAGAAATCGCTGCCATTCTTAAGAACGAGAGCCGCACAATTGCCGATCATTACACAGAAGCCAGCATCCTGTTCGCGGACATGGTGGGATTCACACCCCTATCTACAAAGCTGCCGCCCGTGGAGGTGGTCGAGCTGCTCAATGAGGCGTTTTCTTATTTCGACTCCTTACTGGACAAATACGATGTAGAGAAGATCCGCACCATCGGCGACAGCTACATGGTGGCATCCGGGGTGCCGCGCCGCCGTAAGGATCATGCCCAGGCGCTGGTCTGCATGGCGCTGGAAATGCGTGACTTTGTTCGCACGCACAGGTTCCGCAACGGCGAACACCTTAGCTTTCGGATCGGGATCAATTCTGGACCTGTGATCGGAGGCGTGATTGGCAAGCGCAAGTTCGTCTACGATGTGTGGGGCGACGCGGTCAACGTTGCCAGCCGTATGGAATCTCACGGGATGGGCAACACCATTCAAATTACCCGCGCGACCTATGAACTGATCAAAGATGAATTCGTATGTGAGCCGCGCGGGACATTGGACGTGAAGGGAAAGGGGGAAATGGAGGTCTGGCTGGTGATTGTTGCAAAAGAAAGAACAGGCACAGTGCGTCGTAGATAGAGATCAAAAAGTCGGGTACAAGCACCCGACTTTTCATTGACCAGCTTACGGTTTCATCACCACTTTGATACAGCCGTCCAATTTCTTCTTGAAAATCTCATAGGCATGAGGCGCTTCCTCCAGGGGTAGCACGTGCGTAACCACAAAGGAGGGGTCGATCTGCCCGCTTTCGATTTTCTCGAAAAGAGGCTTCAGATAACGATGCACATGTGTTTGGCCCATCTTGAATGACAAGCCTTTATTGAAGGCTGCCCCCATCGGCACCGTATCGATGAAGCCGCCATACACGCCCGCCAGGGAGACCGTGCCTCCCTTGCGGCAAGCCTGGATGCATTCACGCAAGACATATGGGCGGTCGGTCTCGATCCGCACGGTCTGTTTGGCAAAGTCGTACACGCCCTCGATACCCGGTTTGTGTGCTTCCATACCCACCGCATCGATGCAGACATCCGGCCCCATCCCACCGGTCATCTGCTTCAGCGTCTCCACCACATCCACGCCGCCGCTGTAATCGATCACCTCGGCGCGCCCATAAGTTCGCGCCATTTCCAGACGCTCAGGGAAACGATCAATGGCGATCACGCGCGCCGGGTTGAACATCCACGCGCTTTGGATCGTGAACTGTCCTACCGGTCCGCAGCCCCAGATCGCGACCGTATCTCCTGGTTGGATGTTCGCCTGCTCGGCAGCCATATATCCGGTTGGAAAGATATCAGTAAGAAAGAGGACCTGCTCATCGGTAAAGCGGTGCTCCACCTTGAAGGGACCCACGTCCGCATACGGCACGCGGACGTATTCTGCCTGGCCGCCAGCATATCCACCCAACAGATGAGAATACCCGTATATACCGGCGGGCGAATGTCCATAGAGCCCTTCCGCCAGCGAGGCTTTCGGGTTCGAATTGTCACACAGCGCCCAGAGACCCTGCTCACAGAAATAGCAATTTCCGCATGAGATCGGAAACGGGACCACCACTCGATCGCCGGGAGCCAGGTTGTGCACTTGCTCACCCACCTCGATCACTTCTCCCATGAACTCATGGCCCAGGATATCGCCCTTTTTCATTGCAGGAATATAGCCATCATAAAGATGCAGATCGGAGCCGCAGATAGCGGTAGAAGTCACCCGTATGACCGCATCGCGCGGATTGAGAATGCGCGGATCCGGGACCTCCTCTACGCTGACATTCGTAATACCGTTCCAGCATACCGCTTTCATCGAACACCTCTTTCTGAGATCCATCCCGGCGGGTCGCTAGCCGGGAACGACTCCTCTGATGCCCGCTGGACAACATCCCGCCTGCGTTTTCTGCGTACGGGCTCCGGCTGGTTGGGGTCATGCCGTCCTGAGGGCTGGCCCTCGATGGTCGGAACTTCGCCTGTCTCCATGATCTGTTTGAACCGACGCAGATCTTCTTTGATTTGCAGCCCGGGCTCTTTGCCGAAGAGCTTGGCAAAAGCGGCACCCAACGATCCAGCCGGCGGGTTATATTGCATCGAGATATGCACGACCGTGCCACGCCCGCCGGGCGCATCCACAAATTCGACGCGTCCCATGCTTTCCACCAGCGAGCCGGGCAGCGACTTCCAGACCAGCAATTCATTCTCGCGTTCTTCGATCACTTCCGCATCCCATTCAACTTGCCGGCCAAGAGGACCTTTGGCTACCCAGTGAGATCGCCCGCTATCCGCATCATCCACACGGACGGAGTCCAGGTAATGCATGAAGCGCGGCAGGTTTTCGAAATTACGCCACATTGCGTACAGCTCCGCCCGCGGGCGGCGAACGGTCACAGCTCGCTCCACAAGGATGCCCTCATGCCCGTTCGCCTGGGCACGGTTGATGCCCAGCATCTGGTAGAACACGCAGTGACCGGTAGCTCCACGGTACACCATGTAACCAGCCTCCAGCCCCAGTGGCAGGACCATCTTCGGCTGCCGTCTGAGGGTGTAGGCGAGCAACGCAATCCCGCTAGCCAACGAAAGTCCGCGCTCGACGGCTCCAACGTTGACACGACTCGATACCGGTCGCTGTATCTCCATTCCCATAAGAATCTCCTTTCCAGATTTACGATCTACTCAATTTCGTCGAGCGTGCGCACCACCTCGCCCAGTGTCACACCCCACACAACGTGAGCGATCACCATGAGCAGATTGCGCCGCCAGGGATGCCGCGTGGCAGGCTGCAGAATGCCCACAGCCGGCAGCCAGCCCAAATAACTGCCCACCCAGATCGCGAGCCCTGCCATCGTGCCTCGCAAACTCGATTGCATCGGGATCCTGTTGTCAAATAACGCGTACACCGCGCCAAACAGCGCGCCATAGCCGAAATGCGAAGAAAGCGTCAAGCCCACCAACTGGTCATCGCTCAAGTGATCCCGCACCCCCGCCCGTTTGGAAATCTCTTCTGTGATCAAACGCGGCGGCAGGGGGTATTGTTCTTTGCGGGGTAGCAGCCTCCAGCCGAGCAACATAGTCAGGGACATGGGAGCCGTAGCAATGAAGCCGGCAGCTGCGCCCACGAGCACCTTACGAACCGAGAGATGAGACCCGGAATGATATACTCGTTTCTGCATACCTGATAAGCATGAATATACCTACTTCACAGGGAGTGCTCAAGGCGGGAAGCGCCTACGGGTTCTCAGGGAATCACCTACAGAGCGATGGTATAATGAGGCGCATTAAGGAGCTTGCCAAATGACGGATATCCTGTAGTTCATCGAGTTTTCAGGGCGCTGCTTGCTGTGAATTTTTGATTCCAGCCGAGGGCTTGCCCTCGGTTTTTGTTTTTAACCCCTTGATGCAGGATACATATGCTTACCGTTCACCACCTCTCCAAAACCTACGGCATCCAGCCGATTCTCGAAGACATTTCCTTCAGCCTCAGTTACAGCGAGCGCGTGGGGCTGATCGGTCCAAATGGCTCCGGAAAAACAACCCTGATGCGCATCCTTGCGGGCGTCGAGGAGCCTGACTCAGGAACCATCCAGGCAACGCGCCCGGGGCTAAGAATTGGATACCTCGCTCAGGGAATGGAATTTGACGAAGACCAGACTCTTCGGTCCGCCCTTCAGCTCGCAACGCTTTCGGAAGCCAACCTGGATTCTGAGGTTGCATCTCTCGCTTCAGCCCTGGCCGCCGAGCCGGGCGATGTCGCGCTTCAAACCAGGTATGATGCCGCCCTTCACCAGCTGACCATCGTGGGTAACCAGTTACCGGGAATTCTCGCCCCTCTCGGACTGGCAGATCTGCCCGCGGAAACCCCGCTGAAACACCTCAGCGGCGGACAGAAGACCCGTCTCATGCTCGCGCAAGTCCTGCTGCAGGAGCCTCACCTTTTGTTGCTGGACGAGCCTACAAATCACCTCGATATCGAAATGCTCGAATGGCTCGAGGACTGGTTGGACCGCTTCAACGGTGCAGCACTCATTGTTTCCCATGACCGCGCCTTTCTGGATAACACCGTCAGGTCCATCCTTGAGCTCGATCCATCCACGCGCAAAATCAGAACCTATCCCGGTAGCTATACAGATTACCTGGAGCAAAAGCTTGGCGAGCGTGAAAAGCAAATGCAGGCGTACCAGGATCAGCAGGATGAGATCGCGCAGCTGCGCTCGGCCGCAGCGCACATTCGCGGGCTGACAAAGATGAAGAAGGGCGGCAAAGCGGATGGCGGCGATAAGTTCGCAAAAGGTTTTTTTGGCAACCGCTCTACGAAGAACGTTGCCGGGCGCGCCAAGAACATCGAGGCGCGTATCGAAAAGCTTCTGACGGAAGAGCGCATAGAGCGGCCAAAAACCAACTGGCAGATGAGACTGGATTTCGGTGCTCCTACCCATCAGTCCAAAGATGCACTGGTCACAGAGGACCTAGCAGTCGGATATGATCAACCATTGCTAGCCGGCCTGAATCTCTACATTCGAGCCGGGCAGCGCATCGCGTTGACAGGTCCCAACGGGTCTGGCAAGACCACACTGATTCGCACCCTGGCAGGGAAGCTCCTTCCACTCGCCGGCAATCTCAAGCTCGGCGCCACCGTTAATCTCGGATATATGGCGCAGGAGCAGGAACTCCTGCATCCCGATTGGAATGCCCTGCAAACTATCCAGAGCGTGGCGTCCATCAACGTAACGGAAGCACGGAACTTTCTGCATTACTTCCTTTTTAAAGGGGACGATGCGTTACGTCCGACAGGCGCTCTTTCCTTCGGCGAACGGGCCCGTCTGCAGCTTGCGCTGCTTGTCGCGCAGGGCTGCACGTTCCTGGTACTCGATGAACCAATCAACCATCTGGACATACCTTCGCGTGCTCGTTTTGAAGAGGCGCTTGCCAGCTTCAGCGGGACGATTCTCGCCGTTGTCCACGACCGTTACTTCATCGAGCGGTTTGCCTCCAACCTCTGGCTGGTTAAGAATGGCACGATCACCTCGCGCTAGGTAAAGGCCATGGTACTTGAAGCCCCTACTCCGTACCCTCACGTCAACGCAATCGTCAAACGTTTGCTCACCAATGTACGCGACATTCTTGGAGATCAACTAGTCGGCATGTACCTGCACGGGTCCCTCGCCAATGGCGGCTTCGATGAGCACAGTGATATCGACGTGGTCTTTGTTACCCAGGAAGAGCTTCCCGAGCAGGCTTTCTCTGCATTACATGACATGCATGCAGACATGGCAAAGAACGATTCGCCCTGGGCTGTCCAACAGGAGGTCTCGTATATCCCGCAAAGCACCCTGCGGCGCTTCGACCGGTCGGACATGCTTCATCCACACCTCGATCGGGGCCCGGAAGAGAAACTGCGCTGGATGGCACACGAAAGCGATTGGACCATCCAACGCCATATCTTGCGCGAGCGAGGAATTGTCATCATGGGACCCGAGCCCAGAGGTTTGATCGACCCTGTCAAGCCGGACGATCTGCGCCGGGCTGTTGCGGAGGGGCTACCCCTTTGGCTCAACCCGATCTTGAATAATCCATCGGAGATCAACAGGCGCGGTTACCAGTCGTTCTTCGTGCTGTCGCTGTGCCGGATGCTTTACACGCTGAAACGCGGCGCGATCATTTCGAAGCAGGAGGCGGCAGCCTGGGCGATGGAGAGTCTGGACCCACACTGGATTCCCCTCATCGAGCGCGCCCTGATCGGACGCCAGAACCCAGACCAGGAGGCAGATGCGCAAGACATCGAGGAGACTTTGCAAATGATGCGATTCACACTGGAGCAGATCAAGCCAACGCCTTACCCCGAAGTCAATGAAGTCTTGAGCCTGCTGATAAAAAACGTGAAGAGGATTCTTCGCGATGAATTCGTGGGGCTATACCTGTATGGCTCCCTATCGAGTGGAGATTTCGATTCGGAAACGAGTGACATTGATTTTCTTGTGGTCACTTCTCAGGAGCTTGCGGAGGAGAAAATCGCGGGTCTGGAGGCCATGCACCAGGAGGCCTGGGCATCCAGTCTCAAACGCGCCGGTCAGCTGGAGGGCGCATATGTACACAAAGCTTTGATCCGCAGGCATGACCCGCAGGCGGCACCCTGTCCCACTGTCAACGAGGGGCGATTTTACCTCGCTCCCCTGGGCAGCGATTGGATCATCCAGCGGCATGTCGTGCGTGAGATGGGTGGCGTGGTCGAAGGACCTGATCCCAGAAGCCTGATCGACCCCGTCAGCCCGCAGGATATCCGCGGCGCCATCTTCGGGATATTGCAGGAGTGGTGGTTTCCCATGCTTGACGACCCAACCTGGCTGCGTGATCACGGCAGCAAATACGAGGCGTATGCTGTCATTACTATGTGCCGGGTTCTCCACGCACTGGAGCATGGGACCATTGTCTCGAAGCCTAAGGCGATCCAGTGGGCACGCGAGACCCTGGGCAGCTCGTGGGTAACGGTGATAGAGAAGGCTATGATCGCCTCCCAGTCAAGCGAACAGGGTGACTTCCTGGAGGAAACCCTGGACTTCATCCGCTTTGTCCAGGCTCGAACAGAGAACTCGTAATGCACAAGATTCATCTGGATACGGATCTGGGCGGCGACATCGATGACCTCTGCGCGCTCGCCATGCTCCTGCGCTGGCGGAACGTCGAGCTCACAGGAATTACAACCGTTGCCGAGGCCGGTGGGAAAAGGGCGGGCTATACCCGTTATGTGCTGGATTTGGAGGGAAGACGGGATATCCGGGTAGCAGCAGGCGCAGATGTTTCAGCAGGGTTTTACCGCTACCCCGAGCTGGGTTACCCCGCGGAGGAGCGCTACTGGCCCGAGCGAATAGAACCTTACCCTGGAGCCGTGCAGGATGCGCTCCAGCTTCTAAAAGGGAGCATTGAACAGGGCGCTACCATCATCGCGATTGGTCCTTTTACAAATTTGTATCTTCTCGATCTCCAATATCCGGGCATCCTCATGCAGGCCTACCTCTTTCTGATGGGAGGGTATATCTTCCCAATTCGCTCAGGCTATCCGCCCTGGGGCAATGAGATGGACTGGAATGTGCAGGTGGATGTGCGATCGGCAAGGCATGTGCTCGAACATTCCAGCCCTGCATTGATCCCGCTGACGGTCACAGTCGAGACTGCACTGCGGCGAGCCGATCTGAGGTCTCTGCAAAAAGCCGGAGCGCTGGGTCAGCTCATCACGAGACAGGCAGAAGCCTTTGCTGTCGACGAACAGAATGAGGCAAGATATGGCGCAACATGCAAAGCACTGCCGGAGGACATCGTTAACTTTCAGCATGATGCCCTCGCCTGTGCGATTGCGTTAGGCTGGCATGAAGGTGTTGAGATACAACAGCTTCCATTGATCGTTGAGGAAAAAGAGGGCTGGCTGCACGAGCGGATTGATAGCCGGGGAAAGCTTACTCGCGTCGTTACAAAAGTGGATGCTCCAAGCTTCAATGCATTCTGGCTGAATAAGGTAGTTAATGTAAAATAACAGCATGGATACATCCCGCTTTCGAGTCATCTCTCCCCACTACCTTTCTGATTATCGCGACC
>DATHTH010000055.1:0-4846 GCA_035463495.1 Anaerolineales bacterium
GCGCGCCCCGGGATCTCGATCTCCACCACCGGGTAGATGGTGGCGCGGATCATGTCGAGCTCCGTCTTCAGCAGCGGGCGCATGCGCTCGGCAGGAAAGGTCATCTTCAGGCGCTTGAGCAGCAGGTCGGGCACGATCAGGTCGTCTTCCCCCAGCACGAATTCCTCGCCCCAGGGCCGGCGCAGCTGCGTGATCACGGAGTAGGGCAGGTTGGCCAGCACGGCCGCATAGCTCCACGGGATGGCTTCCCCGGCTCCCCTGCCGTTCAGTTTGTTGTTCAGCTCTCTGGATAATGTGATGGCGAACTCGCGTGCCTTCGTGACCGGGTTCGGCTCGGAGCGTTCATTCCCCTTGCGGTCGCGGATCGTCGCCCCGCCGGGGTCCGCTTTCGTCACCATCACCCAGTCCTTGACCTCCAGCACGATCACCCCGTAATTGGTCACCACCACAAAATCGGGATAGCGGATATCCCGTTTCTTATGGATGGGGGACTCCACATACACCGTAAACTCTTTGGGCAGGTTCCTGCTCAAAAGCTTAAGGGTCTCTTTTTCCCCGTGTGTAGCATCGTTGCGTAAAAATCCAATTACTTCAGCCATGATGTGTTCCGGTGACATGTCACCCTTCGCCGCTTCGCGGCTCAGAATGACATCATATTTCCAGTGCCAGGCGTTCCAAGGATACCTGAAAAACGCCGGGATACCGCGCCTCGCGCAAAAATGAAGGTTGTTTGAAAGGCGCGCAGCGGTTGGGCTGTCTACATGACGGCAAAACAAGGATTTGGTAGCACTTCTCGGGCTTTCAAACGCATTACAATCCGTTGCACCGCCAGATTACCCCGGCGGCACAGGCGTCGCTACAGAAACAAAGACCCTCTAAATTCACCCACAACACAGCCCACAATGGGCCAGCGGGATCGGACTGTGTTGAAACACTAGACCCTACGAAACTTACGCCCTGGTACGGTTTGTAAAGTTTCGTAGGGTCTGGAATTTATTATACTCCTTACATATTTAGGCCCCATAAGGTTTTCCTGGCGAATGATCGTTCGTCCATATATGGGGGTGGTTTTCGAGAAAGAAGGATCAAGCAAGGAAGAAGCAAGGATCAAGCAACGATCAAGCAAGGAAGATTTCAGCAAGAATCACGCTTTTATCCAACGGGCGACCCCCATATACGGAGGTCGCTTTCTACAAAATCTAGATTCAAGGAAAAAGACGAATAGGTTTTGCATTACAGTCTTGTTAAGGCGGTTGATTTATGCGGCAGCTTTCAACTTTGGGAGATTGTGTGATTATTTATCGTGAGTCATAATCCGGGGAACATCGCACCCGGAGAAGCAAGCATGACAAAAGTAACACTTCACCCGGCTCTAGTCCAATATCGCCAGGACATGGCCGAAATGGTCCACCAGATCCGCAGAGAGAACCGCCTTGCCGGTGTGGCGCCAGCGCCGGCCAGACGGGATGTGGTCTCCTCCGATCCCTGCCTGGCAGGTCTGCTCAAGCCTCCCCGCATCGAGAGGCTCGATCTCTGTATACTCGACCGCGGAGCACGGCTCGATGGTTACATCCACGTAAACACTTCCGATGAATTTGGGGTCATGGAGGTGCATGTGAGCCTCACCGATGAGCGGGGGAAGCACATCGAGAGCGGTTATGCGATGAGGAATGAATACTGGCCGGGCCACTGGGGCTACATGCCGAGAGCCCACGTACCCTCCGGTAGCTCGATCACCGTCCACGCGGTGGCGAGGGATCACCTGGGTGGAGTGGGGATGCGAAGCGCAAGCACAACATGTAGACCCTGACAGATTGTTTGAGAAGTCCACCATCCAAAAAGCTCGTCCGCGAATTTAAGAACCAATTCGTGAAAATTCGCGAAGACACCTGCACTTGCGCCAGGTGCAAGTGTTAGCGGATCAGGACTTTTTCAGGAACAGTTTTCCTAAGGGTTTTCCTCGTTCCCGCTAATTGTTTGTTTTAACGAGTTCTATATTCTGTAACGCGCGGTGTATCACACCAGGGGCTCCGGTCAAGATCACCCTGTAGGAAGAATATCTCCAATCGCGAAAGCCCTGCACGAATCGACCCCCTCCGCCTCGCTTCGCTCGGCACCTCCCCCCGTGGGGGGAGGCGGGGGAGGGGGTCACAAAAGCGGGTATTTGTGCCATAATAAATCATTCACAGCGGAGGCGGCATAGCGATCCCCGGCGGAACGGTTACCTTTTTATTTACGGATATCGAGGGCAGCACGAAACTGGCCCAGCAGTATCCGGATGCCATGCCTGCCCTTCTGGCGCGGCACCATGAGATCGTGAGCCAGTCCATCCAGGCCCATGACGGCTACATCTTTCAGATCGTCGGCGATGCATTTTGCGCGGCGTTCCATTCGCCCGGCGATGCGCTGGATGCCGCCCTGGCGGCACAGAGATCGCTGTGCGGCGAAGCCTGGTCGCCCGCGCCGGTGAGGGACCGGATGGGCATCCACACCGGGGCAGTCCGGTTCACGGAAGAGAGAGGCTATTCGGGCTATGCCACCCTGGCGCTCACCCAGCGGATCATGTCGGCGGGTCACGGTGGGCAGATCCTGCTCTCGGCTGCCACGCGTGAGCTGGTGCGAGATGCGCTGCCCGCCGGCGCGAGCCTGCTGGACCTGGGGGAGAAGCGCCTCAAAGACCTGCTGCGCCCGGAACGCCTGTACCAGCTCAACGCCCCCGGGCTGCCTGCGAATTTCCCACCGCTGAAAACACTCGACCGGTTCCCGAACAACCTGCCGGTCCAGCTCACCACCTTTATCGGACGTGAGCACGAGATCCGCGAGGTGCGGCAGGCGCTGGATGCCCACCGCCTGGTCACACTGACCGGCTCCGGCGGCACGGGCAAATCGCGGCTCTCCCTGCAGGTGGCAGCAGAGCTGCTCGACCAGTTCGATCACGGCGTCTGGTTCGTGGAGCTGGCGTCTTTGGCCGACCCCGAGCTCATCCCGCAGACGATCCTTGCGACGCTGGGGGTCAACGAGCAGCAGGGTCTGCCTCCGCTCGAAGTGCTGAAGGAATATCTGCACGGGAAGAAAGCCCTGCTCGTGCTCGACAATTGCGAGCACCTGGTCTCGGCCAGCGCCCGTGCCGCGAATGCGCTGTTGAATGCTGCGCCGGGGGTCAAGATCCTGGCTTCCAGCCGCGAGGCGCTGGGTGTGGATGGCGAGCTGTCTTACCCGGTCCCTTCGCTGACTCTCCCCGATATCAAACACCTGCCCCTGATGGAGCATCTCTCGCAATATGAGGCGGTGCGATTGTTCATCGACCGTGCGTCTCTGGTCGCCCCGCACTTCGAGGTGGACAAAGAGAACGCGCCGTTCATCGCCCAGATCTGCTACCGTCTCGACGGCATTCCCCTGGCGATCGAGTTAGCTGCAGCGCGCGTCAAGGTGCTATCTGTGGAACAGATCTCCCGGCGGCTCGACGACCGGTTCCGCCTGTTGACCGGCGGGGCGCGCACAGCTCTGCCGCGCCAGCAAACCCTGCGGGCGCTCATCGACTGGAGCTACGACATCCTGTCTGAGGGGGAGCGCCTGCTTCTGTGCCGGCTCTCGGTCTTCGCCGGCAGCTGGACCCTGGAGGCGGCGGAAGAGGTCTGTGCGGATGAGGGAGTCGACCCGTATGAAATCCTGGATCTGCTGACGCAGCTCGTGAACAAGTCCCTGGTGCCGGTGATCGAGCATGCCCAGAGTGGGGAGACACGCTACCGCATGCTGGAGACCATCCGCCAGTACGCGCGCGAGAAGCTGCTGGACGGCGCGGGGAGTGCAGGGGTGGAGAGCCTGCGGCAAAAACATCTGGCGTATTTCGTGAAATTGACGGAACAGGCGGAGCCCGAGCTCTTGCGCTCGAACCAGGTCTTCTGGCTGAACAGGCTGGAAGAGGAAGTGGACAACCTGCGCCTGGCGCTGGAATGGGCGCTGACGAATAATGTGCAGGCGGGGTTATGGATCGTGGTTCGCTCCTCACAGTTCTGGAGCACGCGCGGCTATGGGGAGGAATTTGGAGACTGGCTGCCGCAGCTCCTGGAGCGCCACACCACGAAAGATTCTCTCCACGTTCGGGCTATGGCAACCTATTGCTGGTGTACACCGCATTTCATCGCGACACGCCCGATTGCGGAAGAAGCTCTACAACTGGCGCGCGAGCTTGGCGACCGGCAGGTGGAGGCATTTTGCTTAATGGCCGTGGGCGTTGTGATCTCTCTGCCGGGGAATTTGAAAGAGGGCATTCCCTTTGTGGAACAGAGCCGGGCATTGTACCGCGCTCTCGGCGACAGGCTTGGCGAGGCAAACGCCATGACCTGGCTGATCCTCAATCATAACGATCTGGAGCAGGCCAAGACGATCGTCCAGGAAGGCCTGGCGCTTTTCCGGGAACTGGGTCATCTCTCGGGCATCGCTGTCTGTTTGATCCAGCTGGCGCATCGAACGATCTGGGGAGGCGATTTCACTTCGCCCGTCCCCTGGCTCGAGGAAGCGCGGATGATCTTCCACCGGCTCGGCGATCTGGCAGGAGAGGCAGATACGCTCAATGTCCAGGGGTCGCTGGCGTACTGGCAGGGGGATTATGCAGGGGCGCGCAGTTGCTACGGAAAAGCGATTTCTTTATATGAGAAGGCCGGCATCGAGTGGTTCTCTGCCTGGTCACGCGCCAACCTGGCGTATGCTCTTTTGCGGCAGGGCGAGCCCGGGCAGGCAGGCGAGATGTTCCGCGAGTGCATCCGGCGCTTTCAGAAAACGGATACGATCATTGGCTCGATCTATGCGATCGAAGGGTTAGCCAGCCTGCATGTAAGCGAGGGGG
>DATHTH010000056.1:0-11554 GCA_035463495.1 Anaerolineales bacterium
ACAGGCAGGTCCTCAATGAAACTGCGATTTATTTCTCTTACCGGCCAGCCAATCCGGAGAAATTAAACCCTTCGATGAAATAACGCTGGAACGCGATGAAGACGATCAGGACAGGCAGCATGACCATCAGGCTGGCTGCCATGAGCCAATGCCAGGCGGGAGATCCGCCCGCCGCCGCCTCGAATTGGCGCAGGCCCAGCTGCAGCGTATACCACTTCTCACTCTGCAGGTAGAGTAGGGGCCCCATGAAGTCCTGCCATGCCCCTTGAAATGTAAAAATAGCCACCACCGCCAGGGCGGGCTTTGTCATCGGCATAATGATGCTCCACCAGATCCGCAGCTCCCCGGCGCCATCCAATCGGGCAGCATCCGTGAGATCCTGCGGGATGCCTCGCATGAATTGGCGCAGCAGAAAAATGTAAAAGGCGCTGCCGGTAAAGGCAGGGACGATCAGGGGCAGGAACGTATTGGTCCAGACCTTGGAACCCATAAAGCCAAAGGCTGGCAGGTTGGCGAACAGGACAAACTGGGGAATCATCGTGACCACTGAGGGCAACATCATAGTTGCCAGAACCACCGAGAACAGCGCATCCCGTCCTCGCCAGCGCAGGCGGGCAAAGGCATAGGCGACCAGCGAAGAAGAGAGCACCTGACCGATCACCGAGCTAACCGTAATGATAACCGTGTTCAAGGTCCACTGGGGCCACATTCCAAAACTGAAAGCATCAACATAATTCTCCCATGCCAGGCGGGTCGGGATCCAGCGAAAGCCCACCAGGTCCTGCGCTTCCTTGAGGGATGTAGAGATCATCCACAGGAGCGGGATAATGAACAGGATGCTGATTGCGATCAGGAGCAGGAGGGTGATTATTTTTCCCAGCGACCAGTAGGAACGTTTGAAGATAGCGCTTTCCTGAAACCTGGCTTTTTCGACTTTTCCGAGAGTGGTTGTCATGGCTGTCTCCTCAACACCTCTAGCGTTCCGTCTCATAGTGAACCCAGCGCTTGGCTAGGCGCAGCTGCACGAAGGTAATCACGAGGATAATAATAAACAGCACCCACGCCATCGCCGACGCATAGCCCATCTGAAAGCCGCCCTGGCCGATCTTTCCAAACGCACGGTCGTACAAATACAGTACGTAAAACAGCATGGACTGGCCAAGCTCACCTACAGGCGAGTTTTTCGAGCCGATCAGAATAAAGGCGGTTGTAAAAATCTGGAACGTGCCAATGATGCCGGTGACAACTTCAAAGAATATCGTTGGCGTGAGCAGGGGCAGAGTGATATACCTTATTTTCTGCCAGCCATCGGCGCCATCGATATCCGCTGCCTCATAGAGTTCCTTGGGTATCCCTTTCAATCCTGCCAGGAAAATCAACACATTGCCCCCAATCCACCACATCCCCATGATCACCATGCCGGGCTTTGTCCAGGCAGGGTCCACGAACCAGCCGGGGCCGCGGATACCGAATGTGTCCAGAGCCACGTTGAACAACCCGTTCGGAGCAAGGATCCATTGCCAGAGGAAGATGGCGGCGATTCCGGACAATACGTTCGGTAGATAGATAATCGTTCGGAAAAACTTGCCCCCAGGGATATCCACATTGAGAAGCAATGCCAGAGCAATCGCAAAGACAATTATCAGCGGCGTCTTGACGATCACCATCCAAAATGTGTTCGACAGCGACTTGTAGAACAGGGGATCATTGAAGAACAAGTTCTCGTAATTTTCCAGCCCTATCCACCTGGGATCGGCAATGATGTTATATTTTGTGAAACTCGTATAGAGGGAATACAACATCGGGCCGACGGTGAACAAAAGAAAGCCGAGAATCCATGGCATGGCAAAGAGCCAACCTATGAGCTCTTCTCTTAAGGCAGGGCGCAGGCGTGGTTGACGCACAGCCGATTGACCGATGACGGAAGCAGCCTTCATGATGCACCTCCAGGTGTTTATAGAGCAGAGGCGACGCGCTGGGCATGTTAGGCACCGGCGCGTCGCCCCTTTAATTTACAGACTCGGAAGACTACTGGATAGCGTCTTCAACGGCCGACTGAGCCTGATCGAGCGCCTCTTGCGCGGACAGATCGCCTCTCCAGACTTGCTCGAGTACCAGATCGAGCTGTTCATTCCAGTTCGGGTATTCGGAAACATAGACACCACCGGTGCTGACTTGCAGCGCCTGGTCTACGACATCCCAACCCGGGCTGGCGAGCAAAACGGGATCGGTCGCCGCGACGAGGTTCGTGGGCTGTGCCTGTGTGTCACGTGCCCAGGAAGCCTGACCCTCAGGTCCTGCCATGCATTTGATGAATTCCCAGGCAGCTTCAGGGTTCTCGGCGCCTGCTGGAATGGAGAGCGAGAAACCGCCGCTCCAGTTGGCCGGGCCCGCGTCTGCGTCATAGGGGAGGGTTGCGATGCCCCATTCCATGCGCGGGTCGTCATTGGTAACCTGGAGGTCGCCGTTGGCGTCGGCTCGCGGGCGGAAGAATTCGAGTTGGCTGTTGTAACCAAAGATATCCACCATCATGGCTACACCGTTGCCCATGAACAGGTCATTGGGCGGAGCACCAAATTGCGCGCGGTAGTCCTGCAAAGCCTGCCAGCCGCCGTAGCGATCGACCCAGGTCTTGATCCACTCGAGTGTCTCTGCAGCTTCGGGCGAGTTGATGACCGGGTTGCCCTCGGCATCGATCAACGGAGCGCCGTTGAGGTACGCCCAGAACGGGTTGAAGCCGGCGTTCCAGAGCGGGAAGAATGCAATGCGGTCAAAGGTGCCATCTGCATTCTGCTTATCCAGTGCATCGGCATATTCAAGAAGCTCGTCCCAGGTCTCCGGCGGATCATTCGGATCGAGGCCGGCTTCTTCGAAGAGCTGCTTGTTCCAGAACAGGACACGGACATCGGTTTCGAAGGGAATACCATAGGTCTCGCCTTCATAGAGCGTCTGGTCCCATGCCCAATCGTAGAACTGATCGCGGCCGATGCCATCCCGATCGGCAAACTCCTGCAGGCTCATGTAGACGCCATCCGCGGCGTCTTTCGGCAGGGTGGGCCGGTCCGAAACGATCACATCCGGCATACCGGAACCAGCCGCCACGGCAGCCACATTCGCGGTCCAGATATCACCAAATGGCTTGACCGTGTCAACTACAGTGATATTGGGTAAGTGCTGCTGGCAAATGGCTTTGATACGCTGGACCCCATTCCGACGTACCGGGGAAGCCCAGAAATGCCACATCTCGATTTCACCGGACACATCCGAGTTATAGCTTACGGCACCCGGCTGGGGCGTAGAAGTGATCTCAACGAAGACGGTCTCGGGGGTCGGGGTGGGGGCATCCGGCTCCTCAGGCGCCGGCGCCGGGGGCTGCGTGGCTGCGGGAGCGCCACAGGCAGCCAGCATTCCCACAGCGAGCAGAATACAAAGGACTTTCCATAGCCGATTCTTAAAGCGATTCATAGTTCTTCTCCTTATGTATCTAAGCTGATCATCCGTTCTCACACAGGCTGCAACGATATCCTGTTGAGCGTGGGCTCTATCGGGTACAAATATGTGTTCTTTTCTCGTGTAAATCACCTCCTCGCGCGGCTAGAGCCCGCGCTTGGCTTTGAATGCCTGATTTGGATTGGACAGAATTTGACCATACACGGTTGCCACCGCCCCCATCAGACTGGCATCGTTCAGGTAGGTCGCCACCACAATATCTGCTGCTTCTCGCGGCCAGCGCAGAGCCCGCTCGCGCACCGTCTTCTGGATCACCGGTAATAAAAACTCGTAGGCCTGTGTAACATAGCCCCCCAGCACCACCTTCTGAGGATTGAAGGTATTGATCAGGCTTGCCAGTCCAACCCCGAGGTAGTATCCGGTTTCCTCAAAAGAATCAAGCGCTACCCTGTCCCCTTTCCGGGCTGCCTCCACCATCAGGGGTATCGTAATTCTCTCAAACCCATCCCGGACGACTTCCGCCAGCTGAGACTCCTCGCCATCGAGAATGGCTTCGCGCACGCGCCGAAAGACCGCCAACGCGCTGACGTAAGTTTCCCAGCAGCCCCGGCTGCCGCAGTTGCAACCCGGCCCGTCCGGGTGGATCGCCATATGCCCGACTTCGCCCGCCAGGCCAGACACGCCCGGCACGATGCGCTGGTTGAGAACGATCCCTGCGCCCACACCGGCGGTGATATTGATATACAAGACATGGTTACTGCCACGCGCCGAACCGAAGTAGCTTTCCGCAAGCGCCGCCATGTTGGCTTTGTTGTCTACATAAATGGGAATGTCAAGCTCATTCTCCAACCACTGCTTGACCGGTACATCACTCCAACGCATGTTGGGAGCAAAGAGCAGCACCCCGCTGGATACATCAACCAGCCCCGGCAAACTTATCCCCAGCCCCAGCACATGGCGATTCGTCTCTGCAGCCTTTGCACATGCCTGCTCGATGAGCTCTGCGATACAGTTCAAGACCGCCTCCGGCTCATCGTTCTCCTCAAAGTCCACTTCCTGCCGCCACAGCACGTGAGCTGCCAGGTCGGTCAGGATCACAGAGCCGAATTTCACTTCGATTTCCGCCCCGATGATGCAGCCAGCCGCGGGATCAAGCTGGAGTAGAATCGAAGGGCGACCCGCTCGTACGGATTGAAAACCGGTCTCGCGTACGAAGCCGTGCTCGATCAGCTCTCGCACCAAACGGGTGATCGTCGCCCGGTTTAGACCGGTAATCTCTGCTAGTGCCGCACGAGAGATCGGCGCGTTCTCCCGCAAATGCGTAAGAACCGTGGACAGGTTGATCTGACGCAGAGATTCCTGGTCGCCGACGAAGTTGTGGTCGTTGTATCTCATGTAGTGATAAAATCGCGGAAGTTAATTGCTTTCTGCAATCAATTAAATAATACGCTTTTAAATTTCCCTTGTCAATAGGCAAAGTGAGGCTAAATGAAGAAATTCGATGAAATCCAGCGTTTTCTGATCGCGCAGCGACCCGGTCACCTGCAATACACGCCTACACGTCTGCAACCGATCCAGGCAAAACCGGGCACTCCCAGTGTGGATGTAGCCAGGCTGGGAAAAATCCTGGAAGGCGTTGCCGTTTTGAACGATACGATCGCGATCGAGTCGCCCGAGCACTGGCAGGCGGCTGTCCGCGGCCTGGACTCGACAGTAGATGCGATCCTGCCGGTGAGCATCCCCGCCTACCCCACCGAGGTCTGGAACTCTCATCCGCATGTCCTCGTCGAGCGTGGCTTACCGGTCATCTTCTGGTCATTGTTAGATTACGAAGAACCGGATTTCTGGCGCTGGGCCGCGCGAGACATGCTACAGACCCTGGGCGTAGATGTGCACCTCGTGCGAAACAGCCGTGAAGGGATTGCGCTCCTTCGCGCGCTGGCGCTCAAGCGTTTCCTGTGTAACAACCGGATGGTCGTGATCGGCGAACAGAACTTCCCCTGGAATGCCTATGCTGTCGGCGACCGCCTTACCCGCCAGCTGGGCACAGGGATCACCGTCCGATCTCTCGCAGACATGCGCAACCGCTATGCGAAATTTACGGCAGAGGATATCCGGCAGGTGCTAGAGACACGTCTCGCCGATCGCTATGAGGCAGGAGGCGTGCAGCCCGAGGCGCTGGACCAAGCGATCCTTACTTACCTTGCCATTCGAGACGTTCTCGAAGAAGAGCGGGCGGTCGGGTTCGGCGTCAACTGCTTCGGCGACCTGATCATCCGCGGCGGGCGGGATGTCCCCTGCCTGGCGCAGCTGCTTCTGCGGGAGGAGGGCTATATCGCCTCGTGCGACGGCGATTTCATCGCCATGACCGGCATGATCCTGGCGAATTTTTACCTTAACAAACCCGCCATGATGTCCAACCTGTATCCAGTGTCGTATGTCGGGGCCCTGACAGACCACTTCGGGGATCCGCTCTCACCGGGTGAGGAATATCCTCGTTCCGAGTGGAGGAACTTTGCCCGCCTGGCACACTGCGGCTATGTGGGTGTGGTATCTCCCGAGATGACTCCCAGTGGGAAAACCTATCTGCGTAGCTGGGGCGGAACTTACGAGATCAAGCGCGACGGGCGCGGCTGCGGCGTGGACGGTGATCTGGCGGGAGGTGAGCCGATCACGGTCATCTCTCTCGCCTCGGATATGAAGCGGCTGATGATTGCTCAGGCGCGCGTCGCGGAGACGACCCGCCACCCACACCTGCCCCACTGCGAGTCCAGCGGACTGCTCGAATTCCGCGACCTGCCCGGTTTCGAAGAGGCCGTCTCGCGCGATCACGTCGTGGTCATTTATGGCGACCACCAGCGTGACTTCGAGATCCTGGCGGACGTTCTGGGCCTGGAAGCGAAAGTTTTTTAGCTTCTCACTTTCCCGAAGAAAACAGATCAATTACGAAGGACACTCAGGCCACGAAGGAAGGCACACGGCAATCTTTGAAAGCCTCTTTCCTTGGTGCCCTTTGTGTACTTTGTGTTTATCCCTGGATAGAGACAGGAGACTGAGTATGGCACTGTTCATCGGGCTGGACATCGGGGGTACCAAGATCATGGTAGCGGCTGCGGACCGCGAGGGAAACATCCTGCGGCGTGCCCGCACAGGGACTTCTACCAGTCTGGAAGAAGACCTGGCAAACATCAACAGCATGGTCGTCGAAGTTGCAGGGGAGGATAAGATCGCAAGCATGGGTGCGGCGATCGGCGGACCCCTGGATTGGGAACGGGGAATCGTCTCTCCGCTGCACCAGCCTGCCTGGCGAGACATCCCACTCAAAGCGCTGATGGAATCAAAATGGGGCTGTCCATTTCATGTGGATGTGGACACCAATGTCGCGGCAGTCGGCGAGTATCGCTGGGGCGGCGTCTCCGCGAGCCGCTTTCTTTATCTCACTCTCAGTACCGGCATGGGAGGCGGTTTTTTAGTGGATGGAGAAATCTACCGCGGCCAGAACGGTGCGCATCCTGAGGTCGGACACCAGTCCATCCATTTCCGCTGCGCCAACCTGTCGGCGGTCCAGTGTGAATGCGGCGCACCGGATTGTCTGGAAGGGCTGATCTCAGGAAACGGCGTTCGCCGCATCTATGGGAAGCCCGCAGAATCGTTAAGCCCGGAGGAATGGGACGAGGTCGCCTATAACCTTGGGCAGGGCCTGCGCAACCTGGCAGCCCTCTACGCGCCGGACCTCATCCGCATCGGCGGCGGAGTGGCTGTCGGCGGAGGAGCGAATTTCATTCGCAAAGCTCGAGCGGTCATGGAAGAGCATTTGAAGCTCGTTCCAGCGCCCAAGGTCGCGTTGAGCGAATTGGGATATGACACAGCTTTGCGAGGCGCCATCGCCATGGCTCTCCTGAAGTGATGATCCATGGCTGCCCTGCATGATACGCTTTGATACAGCTCCGATCTTTCGTCTATTGCGCGCAGCCGGCTAAAGCGATAACGGCCAGGATGGGGTATTCCAGTCTGTCTCTTCCAGACTCACGCAGGCGCAGTCCGCACTCATGAAGAATTTGCTCGCAATATAACTCGGTTTGCTCAGGCAACAACGCTTCCAATGTATCGGCCAGGCGAGCGAAGCCGGACTCGAGGTTCCCTAGAGCGAACTGATCCCTTGCCTCGATGATGGTAGAAACGATGGTCGTGTCCTCTACATAACGCTTACTCAACATGCTCCTGAGGGAATCCATCTCCTGAGCAAGGGAGGTCCCCGGGTCTTCATCCAGCTTGCGGGTCAGTTCGATATACCTGCTTTCGGCATCCAGCAGCCGCGCCAGCGACAATCCCATCTCCCGGCGGCTCTGGGGGTAGCTATCAATATAGAGAATATGTAACAAGGCTGGCGTGGCTTCCCTGACCCTGAGCTTACCCAGGCTGCTGGCGCAAGCTACTCTTAATCCCAGGTCCTGATCAGCTTGAACGTGTTTGATCAGGGAGGGAATACTATCCGTATCTCCCAGGGTTCCCAGCGCCCGTGCGGCGTGCGCTTTTACGGAACGATATTTGGAGTGATGAAACGCATTTTGCAGCGCAGGGATGGCTCTTGCGCTCCCGATCCTGCCAAGCGCCCAGGCGGCAATTACGCTCAGAGCCGGATCGGGTCCCTCCATCACTTCGATCAGTGCCTCGACCAAGCGGTCATCGGCGCTGTGCCGGGTGATCGAGACCATCGCCTCAAAGCGGACATAGAAGCGTGGGTCGTTGAGTGAGTCGATCAACTCCTCTACCGTCAGCGGGCTGCGCGTCATCCCAAGTCGCTGAGTGGCGGTTACAACGTCCGCCTCTTCTCTAGCGTAGTAGAACCGGATGACGGAGCTGATCGCCAGCAACGGATTTCCATGGATAAAGAGGCCCGCAAACTGTCCAAGCCCCGCCTCTTGCACCGTTCGCAACGAAGAAAGGATCAGGGCTGCCGTGAGAGAGAGCAGGAATCCAAGTCCGAACAACACAGAATACGAGTCAATGCGGAAGTTAAGGATCGTGGTTTCCAGGGAGGAAAGAGTCTGCAGTAAACTGCCTGCCAGGATCGAACCGGCGCCGCTCAACACACCCGTCCAGGCATTGTATTGAGAGAGATACTCGGTCCGGTTTTCCGACGAGACAATGCCGACAAACAACAGCCTTCCTGCGCCGATGCCCCAGCCGGTACTGGAAATCCCCTGAAACAAGGAAATCGCCAGCGCAAGCGGCAGACTCAGCGGTGACGCCCGCGGCATCAGGAACCAGAGCACCGGCAGGCATATGACCATGATTAAGCCTGTTAAGGCAACCGGTTTGCTTCCGTACCGGTCCGCCAGCCAGCCCCAGAAATAGCTGGAGAGCAGGCTGCCAATCAAGCCACCGGTCTGCAAAAAGATGATATTCCCCTCGTTCAAACCCACTCTTTCTTTCATGAAGATCGGCAGGAAGGAAAATATCGGTCCGATCGCCAGCGTTGTAAGTCCCAGCGCCATCAGATAGCGCACAAAGCGCGAATCCCGCAACGGCGAGAAGACCTTTGTATCGAAACGGAACAAGGAAATCTTGTTCGCAGAAGGCGCGCCGCCGGGGAAGTGCGAAGCCAGGTAGACGGAAAAGAGACCAAACAGGACCCCGATCCCAAACAGGAGCGGGAAGCGCCAGTCGGCAAAGGGACGGTTGATCAGATAGCCGGCAATGGCTGCCGCCGCCAGCCCTGCGAGGCTGACAAGAATGCTGCTATAGCCTGCGTACCGGCCACGCATTTGTTGCGGGATGTATTCCTGCTGCCATGGGAAAAACGCCGTCATTGCCACGGCGCGGCTGATCGCAAAGGCAACCGTGATCAGGGCAACATAGGCTACAACGCGCTCCGGAGGAAACCGAGTTGCCAGCAGAGGTACCAGGAGCAGGCCGGCGGTAAAGATGTTGCGGACGGCGATTCCTGTCAGAAACGTTTTCTTATAGCCTGCCTTCGCCACCGGCGGGGTAATGAACAGGGAGAGCAGGCTGAGGAAAGGCATGATCGAAAGCAACACGCCGATCTGCGATTCGTTCAATCCCAGCTCGTCCAGGAAGAGGATGAAAACGGACCCGAAGAAGGTCAGTTGAACGAAAAAGGTGTTGGCTAAATCGTACGCCAGACTCCACGGAACGGCGCGAAGTTTTTCATACTGGGTTGGCTGAGCAGTCGCGTTTACAGGATCAGCGGTAGTTTCTGTCATTCTCACCTTTGGATCTTGATTTATTTTCCGAGATCTATGGTTCGCATCAATGCTAGTGTCGATAGGGAATCCTCTCAATTAGGGAAAACCCGTCCTCGACACAGGATCGTAGTGTCCCTCATGCACGTCCTCAACATCGCCGCTCGAACGAGCATGTCGGAAAAAGAAATAGCCTATTGAAAAAGGAGCAGTCCATGTTAGCTTACTCCTGGCTTTGATTCCTGCCAAGCTTTTCAGGCCATCATGCTGAAGCTGTTGGGAAACAACAATGCTCCTGCTCCCAGAACGCAGCAATTGTAGATAATGCCATCTCAAATGGCCGCCTCTAGACAACGTCGGTTCCGTTAGTTAGTCCGGGTCGTTCCAGGTCACAATTCCAGAGAAGATCATACCGGAAACGCCCATTCTCCACTTGACAAACGATTGCCGCAGTGATACTATATCTAAGTGTGATATATCAGGTCTTGATAGTCTTATTGAACCAGGAGAGAAGGTGTTATGTCTGAAACTGCATCCGACCCAAAAACATCCCTTCCCTTAACCCCCGCGGCTTTTCACATCATGCTTGTACTGGCAGATAGGGAGAACCACGGCTACGCCATTATGCGGGAAGTAGCGGCGCACACGCAGGGGAAAATGCGGCTGGGACCGGGCTCACTGTATGGAACGATCAAGCGCATGCTGGCCGACGGCTGGATCGAAGAATTGGATGAGCGTCCGGATCCCCAGCTCGACGACGAGCGCCGGCGCTACTATCGCCTCACTGGCGTCGGTCGAAAGCTGGTACAGGCGGAAGCAGAGCGCCTGGAGCAGTTGGTCAATGTTGCGCGGGATAAAAAGCTGCTGCGCAAACCCAGCACGGCGTAGACATTCACAGGAGGCATAGGGCATGAAAAGCTTCGCCTTCACCAACTCATTATCGATTTCCGTGCAAATCTATGGCGCCCTACTGAGGGCGTACCCAAAGAAGTTTCGTGAACATTACGAAGCACAGATGGTGCAGGTCTTTCGAGATTCATTTCGGGATGCATATCGCCGATATGGGACTTCAGGGGTGATAGACTTGTGGCTTCATACCTGCGCCGATCTGTTTATTACCGCCCTCATAGAGCGGGTTGCAGAGAGGAGTCAGTATATGTTCTCTTCCAGCATTATTTTGTGGGGTGCAGTGGCCAGTGTATTTAGTGGTCTATTCTGGATCCTTGACGGAGGGGCATCCGTTGTGTTAGCCCTACTACTAGGGCTGGGTGGGCTGGCCGCCCTCTATTCCCGGCAGTTGGGACAAGGTGGAAAGTTAGGGTGGGCAGGTCTTGCCCTGGGGGTACTGGGTACGGCGTTGAAGCTTGCGGCAATATGGTGGGGTCACGCCTCACTTCGCCTCTATAATATCCAGGCACATCCAACTTTTAGCGCCCCGCCAGTCTTGGTCATCTCTTTGGGATTGATTCTCTTAGGCGTCGGAATTGTGCTGCTTAGCGTCAGTAGCTTGCGCGGGAATGCTCTGCACCGCTGGGGAGGCTTGCCCCTGGGTTTGGGTTTGCTGAACACTCTAGGCGGTATGACGTTATCGCTCGTGTATTATTTGCCCCTAAGCCAGGGCCGCGACCCCTGGGATTTCTGGAGACTCATTGGCGGGCGCGTGATTTACCCTGCCGAGTATGTGTGGAGCGGACTCGAGGTCTTGCTCGGTCTCGGCTGGTTGGGTCTGGGAATCATGCTCGCGAGAGATGCAAAGGCTGAAGTTGTGCCACCTGCCCCTGCTTCAGCGTAGACTCGATACTAAACGTCCGGGCCAGCGGATATGCGGAGGTCAGGCTGATTGTCGGTCTGGCCTCCATGCTTTTCGTAGTGACGCGTGCACTTGCTACACTCTCACT
>DATHTH010000057.1:0-26898 GCA_035463495.1 Anaerolineales bacterium
ACGGACGTTTGGTAGTGCTCAAGAACGGGCGCTACGATAACATTCCAATCGATATCGTGACGAGCACGAAGAAGACGGTCAATGTGGAGCGCTTCTATAACAGGGACCGCCTTCGACCCAAGTTCGAGAGTTTCGAGATGACCCCACTGTTCATTATGACCAGCGACTCACTCTAATACGGAAATACGGATTAATGAAAGAAGTCGGGCGTGGAGTTCCATCCACGCCTGTTTTTATTGCTCTTCCCGTTTGATTTGAAACGAGTCGAAATCGCGCGCCACCGCGGTGTTGGGAAAAATCGCCTGGGCTTCTTTCAGGATATCCTTTTCGCGGTAGCGCCGGGAGATATGGGTCAGGATCAACTTCTTTACCCCGGCTCGCACTGCCAGTTCTGCAGCCTGGCGCGCCGTGAGGTGAGAGAAAATACGCGCCATCTCTGCTTCCTCGTCGGTGTAGGTCGATTCGATCACAAGCGCATCTGCGTCCCTGCAGACCTCGACCAGGTTATCAGTTTGTCCCGTGTCGCCCACCACCACAAGCTTCACGCCTTTTTGCAAGGGACCCAGCACATCGTCCGGCCGGATCCGCCGGCCGTCTGGCAGGGTCAGCTCCTTGCCGGCAACCAGCTCCCGGCGCTCAGGCCCGAATGGCACACCCAGCGCATCCGCTTTTTCGGGCAGGAAAGGGCGGCGGGCTTTCCCCTCGAAGACATAGCCCAGGCAATCGGGTCCCCGGTGATAAACGGAGAACGCTGTTAATGTGAAATCGTCCGCTTCAAAGAACATGCCGGGTCGGATCTCGTTCAGCCGCAGAGGCATGGGCGCCTGGTTGCCGCGCAGGACAACACCGTATAACAGGTCATGGACGCGGTCGAGGGTGGAGCGCCCGCCGAAGATATCCAGCTCCTCGATGGCCTCCCAGCGCAGAAACGTGCTGAGCAAGCCGCCCAGCCCGAGGATGTGATCCAGGTGTCCGTGTGTCAACAAAATGCGTGTGAGATTCTTAAAGCCGGCGCCCGATTGCAGGATCTGGCGCTGTGTGCCCTCGCCGCAGTCGATCAAGAAACGGTATTCATCGTGTTTCACGATTTGAGCCGAAAGGCCGCGCTTCGCGGAAGGCGCCGAAGCCGACGTGCCAAGAAAAAGGATTTCAAACAAGGTTAAGGTCCCTCAGTGACAGGATCTGCCGCAGAATATCAGTCATGGTAGCGCGACATTTATGTCGCTTTATCCTGGGCAGGCAAAATTAATGCCGTGCGACGCTTACTTCGAATGTAGACACTATCTGCAGCAAGTACTGACTGTTGTAATGTTTTGCAATTTTACCCCAGAAGAAAAACAGACCATTTGTGCTATACTTTCAGCAGTCATGCCTCTCAAGACGCCTGCCTCTTCAAAATCCGGTGGAAAGCCCAGGGGCAAAACTGGCTCTCCTTCGCACGGGAAGGCCAAGGGTAAGTCGCCCTCCTCGAAAGGCGGAACTCCACGGCTCGCGCAGCCGGAGCCGGTCTCTGGCTCCTGGTGGGATAGTCTCACCCCGGAGCGCCGGCTCGACGTGGTCGGCGCGATCATGGCGGTGGTCGGCATACTGACGGCGTTGATCCTGTTCTCCGCCCAGCGTAGTGCCCTGACCGGAAGCATGATGCGGCTGCTCGGTCAAATGTTTGGCTGGGGAATCTATATCCTACCCGTCGCATTGATCGTGATGGGCGTGTGGCTCATCCTGCGCCGGATCGAAAAATTGCCGCCGCTTTCTCTTGAGCGCGGCACCGGGATCTTTGTCTTTTTCCTCTGGCTGCTGGCTGTCCTGCATTCGGCAACGCTGATGCTTATACCGGTGGGAGATGTTACGCAGATTGTCCTGGAAGGCAGGGGCGGTGGATATATTGGGGATCTCTTTGCCCGGGTTCTTTTCAATGGATTTGGCGCATGGGGAGCGATAATCGCTCTGCTGGCCTGGCTTCTCATTAGCATAATTATGATCTTTGACATTACGGTCGGCGATCTGTTCCGCTGGGTCAATCCGCTGGCTCTCCGCATACGCACTTCGCTGGCACGATTGTTTACCCGTCGCGAGAGTCCGTTCATGCCTGAAAGAGCAGACGCCTCGCCTGATGGATTTACGCCGTTACAACGTCCCGAACCGATCATGAGCGTCGAAGCGCCTGGTGTGCCAATAAGGACAATCAAAACTGCTGAGGCAGTCATCCACTGGCATGTGCCAGACTTGAAAACCATCCTGGATTCAGGCAGCGCGCCGGCGATCAACGATGAATTTATCGAGCAGCGCTCTCATCTGATTGAGGAGACCTTAGCCTCCTTTGGGGCCCCGGTCCAGGTGGTAGCCACCAACCGGGGACCGACGATTACCCAGTTTGGTGTTGAACCGCTCTTTGTGGAAACACGGAGCGGTCGCACGAAAGTGCGCGTCAATAAGATCGCCTCCCTGGCGGATGACCTGGCTCTTGCGCTGGCTGCGCCACGGATCCGCATCCAGGCGCCGGTGCCGGGTCACAGTTATGTGGGAATTGAGGTTCCCAATGACGAGATGGCGCTCGTCGCACTTCGCGACCTGGTAGAAAGCGATTCCTTTCAGCGCAATAAACATGCGTTGAAGTTTGCCCTGGGAAAGGATGTCACAGGAAACCCGATTAACACCAGTCTGGAGTCAATGCCCCACCTGCTAATCGCAGGTACGACCGGTTCTGGTAAATCTGTCTGCGTCAACGCGATCCTGACTTGCTTCTTACTGCACAACACGCCGGATGACTTACGCCTGATCCTGGTCGACCCAAAGCGCGTAGAGCTCACCGGTTATAACGGTGTTCCGCATCTGCTATCGCCTGTTGTCGTCGAAATAGACCGAGTCATTGGCGCATTGCAGTGGATGACAGAGGAGATGGACAGGCGTTATCACAAATTTGCCCAGGCGGGTTCCCGCAATATCGCCGATTACAACGCCAAGATGAAATTGCAGGGGCAGAAAAAACTTCCCTTCCTCGTGATCGTTATCGATGAACTGGCAGACCTCATGATGATCGCACCGGGCGAAACCGAACAGAAGATTACCCGTCTGGCGCAGCTTGCCCGTGCAACGGGTATCCACATGATCCTTGCCACGCAACGGCCCTCTGTGGACGTGGTGACCGGTCTGATCAAGGCGAATTTCCCGGCGCGGGTCGCGTTTGCAGTTGCATCCAACACGGACAGCCGGGTTATTCTGGACCAACCCGGAGCGGAACGATTGCTGGGGCGCGGCGATATGCTCTTCCAGGCGCCCGATGCGGCGTCAGCTTTGCGCCTTCAAGGGGTCTTTGTCTCTGATACAGAGATCCAGCGCCTCGTGGACTTCTGGCGAGCGCAAAATCATGAAACAGGTTCTTCCGTTGTTCCCGGCACATCGACAACTGTGGCCATGAGTATGTCACCGGGTGTTCCGCTTAAGCAAGGTGCAATGTTTGGAGAGATCGGTTCATCCAACTCGGATCCACTGCTGGCAGAAGCCATTGATCTGGTACGACGCGAGGGGCGCGCCTCGGTCTCCATGTTGCAGCGCCGCATGCGCATCGGTTACACGCGTGCCGCGCGGATTGTGGACATGATGGAAGATAAAGGGATCGTCGGTCCACCGGAAGGAACCAGCCAGATGCGCCAGATCCTCGACTATGGTCCTACGGCGCCTCCGAAGGATGACGGGGCTTAAGAAATATCATTGCAAGGCGCTCGCAATGACAGATGAACTTGTTGTATAATTCTGTCCGCGCCCCGGTAGTTCAATGGACAGAACAAGGCACTCCTAAGGCTTAGATGTAGGTTCGATTCCTGCCCGGGGCACAGGCTCTTCTTAGAAAAGTCTAATGCTGCACTCTTGCACTCTTCCCTGACTTATAGTATTATTTGCGTCGACGAACACTAGGGTGCCCCCCTCACCTTGGTGTTCGTCATTTAAAGACATAAGGAGCAGACCGGTGTAGGCGCCGGTCTGTTTTATTTAACATCTTGCATACCGTGGTTGCCTCTCCCGCCTCATGGCTTTATACTTGGCGCAAATGTGCGTTGAAGATCAGAGGGAGATTCAGCGCTCAAGTAATCTAACAAATGTTATACAATAGGTCGAGAAAGGCTGTAGAATCGGGAGACCTTCCCCGCAGAATGTGACGATGCCATCTTCATCCGGGCTTCCCATCAGTAAAACGAAAATTCGCATCCCCTACCGGCGACGCGAACTGATTACCCGACCGCGCCTGATCGACGAGATCTACGAACAGCTCGAAAAACGTTTGCTGTTCCTCGTAGCCCCGGCGGGCTATGGAAAAACCTCGTTGTTGGTCGATCTGGCGCAGCAAAGTGAATTGCCGGTCTCCTGGCTCTCACTGGACGCGCTCGACCAGGAGCCTCAACGATTCTTACACTATCTGATTGCTGCGATCAATGACCGCTTTCCGAAATATGGACGGGACTCGCTGGCAGCCCTTGAAAGCATGACCTCGATCGAACAAGATGAAGAAAGATTGCTCGTTACGATCACCAATGAGATCAATGCACAGATCAATGAGCACTTCATTCTTATCCTGGATGATTACCACCTGGTATCGAACGTCACATTTATCAATCACGTTATCAGCCGATTCCTGCAATTAACCGGCGAGCAGGTTCATCTCATTCTAGCCACGCGCAATCTCCCCAACTTGCCGGGCACGCCGTTGATGATCGCCCGCAACCAGATTGGCGGACTCAGTTTTGAGCAGCTCTCCTTTCACCCGGAAGAGATTCAACAGCTCTTTCAACAGAATAAAGGCATCCATCTCAGCCAGGAGGATGCCCAGGCGCTGGTGCAGCAGACCGAAGGCTGGATCGCCGCCATCCATCTCACAAACGGTCGTCCGGGCGCGCTGCCTCAGATGCACCCTCTGGAGTCCACGCGTGAACTGTTCGACTTCTTTTCCAAGGAAGTCCTGTTGCGCCAGCCAGACGAGGTGCGTCGCTTTATGCTGATGACCTCTGTCTTCGAAACCTTCGATGTTTCCCTTTGCAAAAAGGTTCTGGAACCGCTCGTAGAAGGAACGCCCATCGATTGGCCCGTTGTGTTTGAGAGCGTCCGGACGGGGAACCTTTTCAGCGTCCCGCTCGACAACGAAGGGCGCTGGATGCGCTACCACCACCTGTTCCAACACTTCCTGAGATCCCAATTGCAGTATGAGCAGCCGGTCCTGGCATGGCACATCCAGCAGAATCTTGCCCGCGCCTATGAGGAGCAGGAAGCCTGGGAGGAAGCGCTGGAGATGTATGCCAGGCTGGAAGATTTCGAGAACCAGATACGCCTGTTGACTCAAACCGGGATAAATTTTATTCTAGCCGGTCGTGTGCTTACGCTGGCAAGCTGGCTGGATAAGCTGCCTGCAGACATCGTTTATTCTCAACCTGCCCTGGTCTCCCTCTTGGGTATCGTCCATGCCACACGGGGGCATATGCTTCAGGCTTTGGAACTGTACAATCTTGCAGAAACGGGCCTTCGAAATTCAGATAAAACAGAGTGGATGGTTACTTTAGTTCGCCGAGCCGAGGTGTACCGTCAGCTCGGGCGGTTTGAGCATGCGCTTCAAGACACTGAGGAAGTATTAAAAATTACCAAAGACTCCGAGATTAGTGATTTACAGCATATATATGCTGAGGCGCAACGAATCAAAGGCCTCACCTTATTTGGTTTGGGCCACATGCCTGAAGCCTTGTCGCGCTTGCAGGATGCATTAAACGTTTCCCTCAAGCTAGGTATCGCGAAAAATATTCCCATCCTCGAGACTGAACTGGGAGTCGTTCACCGCCGCCTGGGCGAACCCGAGATTACAGCTAGGTACTATGCCAGTGCGCTGCGCGCCTGGGAGAACGCAGGGAACACAGGCTGGAAAGCTCGCCTACTTAACAACCTTGGTTTGCTGTACCATATGACCGGCAGATTGGATGAGGCATACCCGCTCCTGCAACAGGCACTAAAAACGTCTGAGCGCAGTGGATATGTAAAGATTCAGACGAATGTTCTGCTCAGCCTCGGTGATCTGTTGACAGATCTCTCAGATTACGGCAGCGCCTATAATTGTTACGATCAAGCCCTTACACTTGCCACAAACCTGGGACACTCCCTTTATATTTTTTATGCATCCCTTGGACAGGCTCGCCTGAAACGATTAATGGGCGATCACCCACTTGCAATCGAAGAACTTAAAAGGGCGGAGTTGTCCCAGGTGAACCTGGGGCTGTTTGAAAGAGCGATCTATAACCTCGAACTGGGGTGTTGTTGGCTGGATGATAATAAACTGGAATTGAGCCTCGATTTATTTGGTCAAGCAGCCACACTCTTTGAACAGGGAGGTAATCAGATGGAGCAATCTGTGGCTCAGCTATGGCTAGAAGTTGCCTCATCAACTAAAAATCCATCTCAATCGATTGAACGTCTCAAACAATTGCTTCCGGCACAGCGAGAATGGCAGAAGCCAACCCCTTTGATGATCCATGCCGGTCGTGCCCTTCGCTTTTTGAGAAAACGAAGTAGTCGTCTCCTTAAGGACCCATTCCTCAAGTTGTTTTTTGAGCAGGCAGAACGCATACGAGATGCCATTCCTATGCTCTATCAATCAGTAGGAAGTGCAAGCCAGGGCATGCAGTCAACAGGTCCACGATTAGAGATCCTCTCCTTTGGAGATGTCCGGGTCCGTCATAATCAGAGAGTTGTCGAGCTTTCCGATTGGCAGACACGCGAAGCACGTGACCTCTTTTTCTTTCTGCTCCAATCTCAGCCATTGACCAAGGAACAGATTGCACTGGTATTCTGGCCGGATATTTCGCCGGGACGTCTCAAGGTGCGCTTCAAGATCAATATTTACCGGATCCGGCAGGCGGTTGGGACGGATGCCGTACTATTTGAAGATGACCGTTACCGTTTTAACAGAGCGATTAACTACAGATGGGACCGTGAAGAATTCGAGCAGTTGCACGCGACATTACAGAAGGATCTACCCACATCTGAGAGATGCAGGCTCCTTGAACAAGCGGTTGACTTGGTGAAAGGTGACTATCTTGCGGATCTGCATGCCGACTGGGTGATCCACGACCGCCTGAAGTATCAGGAGATATATCGCCACTTAATGCTTGAGCTGGCGGAGATGCACCTGCGAGATGGCCGGGTATATGAATGTCTGGATATAGCGCGCCGGGTTCTGCAATCCGATGCATTGCTCGAAGCAGCCCACCGGTTGATCATCCAGGCGTATGCCAGCCTGCATGACCCTGCCAATATGACTCTTCAGTACAGGCAATACGAGGAAACGCTCGAGAATGAGCTGGGGTTAACTCCGTCATCGGAAATTAGTGATCTTTATCGGCAATTAATGGCTGAAATTTGAGGCCACCCTTGTAACCGAGGCTGGGGTAAAGTTGGGCATCAAATCTCGTTTTCAGAAAAGGTGCCCCATGGAAGCTAAATTCAACCAGCTCGTTCTCGCCGTTACCAGCATCAACAAGACACATTTACAATTTGCTCTGATGCTCCTCACTCTGGTTATGCTCGTACTTGGTGCGGGTGCGCCTGAGGATGTCGGCGGTAGTGCTCGCGGGAAGTGATTCTGCTGACAGCTATCGCAGCCGGCACGTTAGCGGGCTGGGGATACGCCAGGTGGACCGGAAAAACCTGGCAGCCTCCTGTGTTCAGAGCCACCTGGTTGGTGGCTTTGGGCTTTTTACCCCAGTTGCTGGCGTTTTATTTGCCATCTACGCGCAGGCTGCTGCCTGATGGACTGGCGTCGACGGGTTTGATTGTTTCACAATTGATGCTGCTGGCTTTCACATTTGTAAACCTGCGCCTTCCGGGTATGCCCGTCCTAATGCTAGGGCTGGCGTGTAACCTGGCAGTCATCCTGGCAAACGGCGGTTTTATGCCCTTACCCGTTGAGGCGGCTGCCCGCCTGGTAGACCGAAGCGTCCTGGAGAGCCTGACGGTTGGTGCCCGCATAAGCAGCGCCAGCAAGGACGTCTTGTTACCGGAATCAGAAATTCTTTTGCCCTGGCTTGCGGATCGCTTTGTCGTTCCGCCTCCTTCGCCGTATCGTTTTGCTTTCAGCTTTGGCGACGTATTGATAGCAGCCGGGACATTCTGGCTGCTCTTTGTTGGACGACCGGTCACCCGAACAAACGAATCAGGAGATAGTTAATGTTTACCAAACCGCTTACTCGTCATTCCATCACCACAATAGATGTATCCAAAGACGCAGATTCCATCAGCCGCCTGCTGGTTGCGGCGGCCATCAATCCGAATTTTTGTAGCAAGTTGCTCAGTAATCCTCACCAGGCCCTCCAATCTGGCTTTGGTGGAGAAGGTTTTCCGCTATCCAGAGGAACCCTGGATGCCGTGGGGTCGATACGCGCTGCGACATTATCAGAACTCGCTCTAAAATTAAACGAGATATTATCCAATCATTCTCGGCCAAGTTGATATCAATATTGCCTGTTTGAAGAATGCTGCCAAAATACAGAGGCCCCTCCACCGACGAATTGTCGAAACAAACCGATCAGCCTTTCGAAATCTCCGCAGAAGCTGTGGAATTGGGGACCCGCTGGACGCGCATTTGTGTTGAATTGGGTGGTGTGTCACAAGCCTGGATGGCTCAGGTTGATCAGGATATGTCGGTTCAGTGGATTGCTCACTGGCCGCTGCATCCCATTCTCCATCCCTTTCCCAGTCAAATCGTAGAATCAGCCATCCGTTGCCGGGAACCTGTAACATTTCATGACCACGATGAGTTGATCGCGGGCGGGATCTTCCCGCTCGTCCATCAGGGCCGGGTGGCAGGTCTGCTCGGTCTATTAAGCACCCAGACTGATTATTTCACTTCCCGCACCATCGCCTGGGTCGACGCTCTCGTTACCATTGTCTCCGAGAATTTCTTTCAAGCCGAAACTGTCAGCGTCGGTCAGAGATTGATCGAAAATTCGATCTGCCAACTCTTACAATCCAGCATGGACGTGAAGGGTCCCCTCCCGTCTGTACTGGAATTGTTAGCTCCTGTCGTTCAGGCAGATGCGATGACAACTCTAACCTATAACGAGCGCACCCAGCGGCTCGACCTGCTGGCAACGTATAAGCTGGACGCGCGTGTGATCGCCAAGCTTAAGCTTTACTTCGAGACCGGCCTTGCCGGAAAGCCGTCCGAGGAGCGCAGGTCCATCTGGATCCAGGATATGCAAGACTCGAATCTGCTCCTGCGGCCGGTGAGCCCCTTGATGCAGGACGGTTTTCGGAGTTACCTGGCGCTGCCGTTGATCGGGCATAACGATTATCTTGGCATTCTGGAGGTGGTATGGCGGGCCCCCCAGGAGGTCCAGCCCTCCCAATTGGATTTTCTCGAGCGGATGGCAGAGCACATTGCCTTTACCATGGAACGCACTTCCATAGTAAAAGACTTGAGGCAGCGTAATAAGGAGCTCGCCTCCACGTACAATGCAATGATCGAGGGGCTTTCGCGAGCCCTTGAATTGCGCGACCTGGAGACGGAGGGGCACACCCGCCGCGTCAGCGTACTCATGATGCGCTTTGTCGAACATATGCAGATCCCCGCTGAACAGTGGGATGCGATCCGGCAGGGCGCTCTCTTGCATGACATTGGCAAATTGGGAATCCCGGATGCCATCTTGCTCAAGCCGGGCAGTCTGACGCCGCAGGAGAGACAGGTGATGCAGCAACATGCCGTCTACGGCTACAACGTGCTGGCGCCCATCATTAACTTGAGACCAACGCTGGATATTGCACTGTATCACCATGAGCGCTGGGACGGTTCCGGCTACCCATATGGCCTGATCGGTGAGCAGATCCCACTGGTTGCCCGTCTGTTTGCCGTTGTAGACGTGTTCGATGCACTGACGTCCGACCGGCCATATCGCCCGGCCTGGTCGCATGTACAGGCGATCGAATACATCAAGGAACAGGCTGGCAAACAGTTCGACGCCCGAGTTGTCCAGTTGTTTTTACAGATCACCAATCAGAGGGATTAGCGGGTCAGGGCAAAGTAGGCAACCGTCTGCCAGCTGCCCACGCGATGCCACCACCAGCGTACATGTGCCTTTCCCAGATATACGCCGTCAGCCAGCTGCACGAGCTCATCTAAAACCCGCCGGACCGTCAGGGCAGGGTTTTCCTTGAGGTTGTAGTCGATTTTGAATACGATCCGGTCTGGATCAGCCACGCCGGGTCCTGTGTACGTGTGGAACGCGAAGGCGCGATAGGAAGCACGCCCCTCCATGACGAAGCCTTTATAGCGTGGGTTGAAAAAGCGAGCCAGGAGATACGAATCCTTTGAAAGGATATTGTCACCTGATTGCTGAGAGGCATCCAATGTTTTGCCTAGCCATGGCATCCACAGATCGGCTAGCCCTTCGAACAACCGGGTAAAGCCAGGTCCGAGATCGAGTGCCAGAAATGCACCCTGGTAACGACCATCCAGCGCCGGATCCGGTAGGGTGCCGTTACGAAAGAGGGTATTCAATTCGGCTAGTCCCTGGCTCCGATGCCTTTTTACTAACTCATGAGCAGCTTGCAATTTGTGTCGTGCGGTTTGAGCGCTGTCTGTGTCAGCCTTTGATTTCGTAAGTACAGGCTCTTGTATCATGTACATCCTTCATAAATAAGAACGAAAGCCTCACGTGGATACTACACGGCTCAGGAGTTAATTGCAGCTTTCAACGCCTGATATCCCTGGAATAGGGCTTGTTCTTCTTGGACAAGTAATGGACTGCCAGGGGGCTTACCCTGATTCACCCAGAGATCGGAATAAAGCATTCCCATGGCGCGCCTGTGAGCCGCCTCACGGAATTTCTCTGCCTCGACGTCATAAATTTCCTCATACAGGCACATCAATGCTTCTACGAGTTCATGGTTCTCCGCATTTCCGAACAGCCTGCGGTGAATGCCCCACCAGTTCACTTCTAATTGCGCGGCTCGTTCCACGTCGAAATCTTCGCGGTGGACATTTTTGATAAATTGGTAAAAACGCCTCACGTAGGCTTCAGTGAGTGGGACATTGTTGGCTGGAAACGGTGCAAACGCCACCTCTGCCCGAGCGATCAAATAAGCGCCGTAGACTGCCTGTAGCCACGAAAGACCAAAGGATTCCTTGACCATCCCGACCGACACACGCAGTAATTTCAGCCAGTCCTTTTCGTAGTAGGCGACGTAGTTCTCTTTTTCATAGTGCGCCAGTTTGCGCGGATCCAGATTACGGATAGGGTTATCAGATTTCATCGATTCACTCATCTTTCGACAAATAGGCCCGTTACTGTCTGCTGTAGTTGCAAGCGGCTGCGTAACTTCAGAAACAAGACAGTCGCCAACGTGAGTGTCTCAATGGTGGCCGAAATGGCAAAAGCAGCCGGGATCGCAACTACATCCATACGGGGCAACAGGATGGAGATCAGGAGAATGCGGGCGATTAATTGACCGCTGTTCGTCAGCAATGGTGTGCGAGTATCGCGCAGTGAGATCAGCCCGCGGGTGATCACTTCCGTGGCAACGTAGGCGGGGAGGGCGACGGCATAAGCAATAAGCACATTGAACGTCAGGTCTCCCGCTGCGCTGGTAAATTCACCGCGTTCGAAGAGGATCCGGATCGTGGACCGTCCAAGCAGCAGCAACGCGCCGACGGCAGGCAGGGCAAGGGCAATGGAGGCGCCCAAAGATCGGAACAGCATACGGCGCATCTCGCTCCAATTCCCTGCCTCCGCCTGAGCAGCCAGCCTCGGAAAGGCAGCCTGCCCGATGGCTTGCCCCAGCAGCGCGATCGGTAATCCGACGAGCAGAAAGGCATTGTAAATAGCTGCCAGTCCCGCGGGATCGGCGGCTCGCGTGGCGTACGATGTATCCACGATGAAGCCGGCATAATTGACGCTGACCGAAAGCCCGTTGGGAATGAGCAGCCGCACCACTTCGCGCAGACGCGTGTCTGCCCTGTCGAAGAGCAAACCGACGCGATATCCCCCGCCTCGCAAGCCCGGGGACAGGATCAGCGCCTGCAATAACGCGCCGCCGATCACGCCCGCGGTGGGCGCGAAAATGCCCAGACCCGGGAAAAACTTTAGCAGCAGGATGGAAGCGATCAGGCTGATGTTATGGCTGACAATAGAAAGCCCGGTCAGTAAGAACTGATTACGGCTGTTTAGCACAGCAGTTGCCACGCTCCCCAGCAGCAAGATCACCGGCTGGATCAGCATGATGCGCGTCAGCGTCACGGTCAGGTCTGAGGTCTGCGCGTCGAAGCCCGGAGCCAGCAAACGGGTGACAAGCGCCGGCGCGAAGATCTCTACGGCGATGATCAGCAAGGCAAATACCGACAATAAGGACGTCAGCACAATGCTGATCAGTCGCCAGCCGGAGGCTTCACCATCCCTCTGGCGGGCATTTAGCAGCACGGGGATCATGGCACTGGAAAGCGCTCCGCCCGCGATCAGACTGAAGAGCGTATCGGGCAGGCGGAACGCTGCATAGTAAGCGTTTGCCTCCGGGCTGACCCCAAAGTGGGCATTGAAGAGCACCTGTCTCACCGCACCAAGCGCCGCAGATAGAAAGAACGACGCCATCAGAATAAAGCTGGCTTCGCCGACACTGTACTCACGTGTCAACAAATTTTTTAGACTGATATTTCGAGGAATGGCAGGCCGGATCACCTGCACCCGCCGCAAAATTCCCGATGGGGACATCCGCAGCTGTTCGAGGACATCCGATGCCAGGGCAAATCCCATCCAGGCGCTTTGTGCCAGGGCGGTCACGCTGCCCAGTAAAACTTTTTGGGGCCTGGTCGTTTCAGAAGGAGGAAGAGCCATCTCTGCGGTCATAAGATATTTTCTCCAAACATTAAGAGAGGAGCACGGTAAGGATCAGGTCCGGTTGCGTTTGAGCGATCGAGGGCCAGATCAGCATGTCCACAACGCTGATTCCCATGAGCACAAGTATGGACAGCAGCGTGAGCATAAAACCGCCGAAACCGAGCCAGCCTGTCCGGTTGACCAGACGGGCATAGAGTCCCATCAAGCCCGGAATAAATAGCATCAAGCCTACAAAGTCCAGGATATGCTCCCTCCGGTAACCGGCGGGATCGGTCAGCAGGACGGATTCTTCGGGGTGCAGTATCCAGAACAGGGCGGCGAGAACTCCACCAAGAGCCAATGCAAGTCCACTCCATCGGATCATCTTTTCAGCGAACATGTCCATCTCCTGTTTGGTTCGAATTATGCTGGTACCTGTTCAGATTGCCGTTGTGTCTATCCTTTATCGTGATGGCTGAAATCTTCATAGCGCCCTAAGGAGCCTACCCGAGAGGGGTAGCAGTCGCGCCCTGGCGGGCAGTCTGCTGTTCATCCTTCTGCATGCCTGTTTTGGAGTAAAGTTCCCAGCCGAGCCAGGCCCATGAGGTGACCGCGATCACTGCAAAAATTGGGCGGGTAAAAGCCAGGGGTCCTGTGAGCTGTTGAACGAGAGACAGCAGAACCAGCAGCACCCCGGCAAATTTTGGAAACACTTGGGCACGGTAAATCGATATCCCCAGGAGGATGAGACCCGCGGTCCAAAACCAGGGAAAGATAGAATCTGCCACGGCATAGGCGGGTACCTGAGCGATTTGTTCGTTCGAAATTGCGCCTGCTGCCATGCCCAGTCCAATGGCGGCGCTCCCGACAAAGTGCAGGAGAGCCAGCACAAGGAAAACATAGCCAACCAACCCGAGAATCCCCGCCCGCTGTGCCTGCCGGGCAAACAGCGCGCCCAATCCCAGCACGAGCAGGAAATCTCCAACGATTCCAAGCCAGAGCCCTGGCGTTGTCGGCGCGTCTGGCTGCCCGGATAGAAAGTACATCAGGTTGCCCATGGCGGCTACAACAGCGGAGAACAGAATAGCAATCCCTCCGAGTTTGAATAAAGATGTTGTGGTCATGAGAATCTCCTTTTCTGTGGTTTGTTTACCTGCTTAGCGCGGCCCTAACCGTTCGATCTGGTAGCCATTGGGATAGGTGGGATGTTTTTGTTGCGTAATCAGAAGAGGCCGGCGCCGGGCAGGCAGGAAACGCAGCAGGCGGGCGCGTATTTTCAGGGCGCCTTCCACAAACCGGCGGATCCAGGGCGCGGGTTTTGGAAACCCTACAGCCGCCAGTAGACGGTCGTCCATAATGGCGTAGATGAACGGCTCGCCGAGACGCCAGAGCGGTTTGGGAAGGAACCAGCCCAGGAACAGGTCGCGGGTGGCTTCGGCTAGACGATAGTTAGGTTCTGCAAACCGAAAGTGAGTCTCTTCATATTCCACGTTATAACGCTCCAGCGATTCGTAATCTGGTGGGATTTCTTTGATATTCATCCGACGGCCGACCTCGCGCCAGTAATAATAGGCAGCCAGCTTTTCCTGCACCAGCAGTGACCGCCAGCCAAAGCGTTCGTTCCACCGGATCGGTTCAAAGACGAACGTAGAAAGCACGTAGATAAACTCGTCGTTGGGGATGTTGAAACGGCCGTGTAGCTGGTTCATTCGGCGTAAGGCTGCCCGGCCGCGCTCGCTGTGGTATCCATTTTCCAGGATTTCTGCCAGGAGCAGGACTGTATCGTCGTAGCGCTTTTGCGGGCGCTGCGTAAATTCGCCCGTTCCGGCTAATAATCGCGTGCCCTTGGCTACGGCGAAGGTACGAAAAAGAGCCAGCTCCAGGGAACGAACCGTATCCCAGGGAAATTCGTAATTGGCTGTCAGAAAAGCGATGCGCTGGTGATCTTTTACCGGGTCGAGCCCTCGAATTTCATTCATAATATCTTTACGTCTCACGAGAGAACTCCTTGCTCTTCAATAGATATGGCGTTTTGAGTCTGCCCGGGATCTTGCATGCTTACCATGGTGTCCGGCTCGCAGGGACAATACCTTCGGGCCTGTGACTGGATCGAGAGCATGGGCAACAATTCCGGTCTGGACTGTTGCCCATGTATGATTTCTCACGATGGAATGACGCCCAACTGCTGCATCAAACCAACCTGATCAAAAATCTCCCAGTGTTCGACTGACTGGCCATTCTCAAAGCGATCGATAGCAATACCGCCAACCGAAATTTGTCTTCCTGTGGGTGGTATGCCCATCATGTCCCCGTTATGTGTGCCGCGAGCGGACCAGCGTGTCACGACCTTGTTGCCCTCAACGAACACATCCTCAAGGTTGACCTGCATATCCGGGAAGGCAGCCAGCATGGCAGAGTAGAATATCTTGCGTCCCTCAAATCCTTCCGGCACATTTGGCGGGAGTGCATGGTCTTTCAGATTAGCACTGAAGTAGGCTTCGAAAGCAGTCAGGTCCTTTTGATTGAAGCCTTTTTCGATCAGGTTTTGAGCAGCGGATTTATATTGCTCAGACATGTTTTCTCTCCTTGTTCTTTTCCAGACTCCTACGCGGGTACGACCCCCAACTGCTGCATCATACCCATGATGTCTGCGTTCAACCAGGCTTCCTCGACCTTCCCGTTCTCAATGCGGAAAATCACCATCCCGCCGATCTCCACTTGTCTTCCAGTCGCCGGGACCCCCTGCAACTCAGCCTGGTGTGTCCCCTGTAGCCGGTGCCGTACGGCAACCTTATCGCCTTCGGCAATGACATCATCCACGACGAAGCGCGAATCGGGGAATGCTGTCAGCAGGGCGGACATGAACGCCCGGTGTCCGTCGGGGTCCAGCGGCTCGGCCGCCCAGCCGTAGAAGCGGGCCTCCGAGGCAACGTTGAGGCGCACGCGATCAAGGTCGCGCTGGTCCAGCGCTTCCATGGTCTGCAGGGCAATGGTTCTATTCGTTCCGGACATGATCATTTACTCCTTATTTAATATGGATAGATTTCGAATGTGAAACCTTTATTGAGCGAGCTAAATCTGGGAGTGTCTGTCTTTATAGAATTCGCACCTCCTCGCGATGGAGAGAATAGCTTATGAATTCTGCAGGCTCGCCTGCGCTTGCAGAACGGCTTCATGGAACCAGCGCGGCGCCGGAGAAAGGATGCGCCCATTACGACTGGTAATAGGTCTACGGCGTTCATCGCCAGGCGGGCCCGGGTCCACCCGCAGAAGGGGATGTTCATGGTCGTTGTCGGTGCTGTCGCTGGCATAGAAGCAGGTCGGGCAGAGATAAAAAACCAATGAGGAGTTCATCTTCCCTCCAGAGAATGTACTTTCCGTCCCCAGCCCTTCTCATAGCGCAGGTACCAGAAAAGCATCAGAGCGGTGGACACCGTGAAAAAGGCTTGCAGGATCCAGATCGGCCCGAACGGAAGGCTGGCGATATACAGCCAGTAGATCAGGTTCCCGAAGTTGCTAAGGGCAATATGCCCCAGGCTGTAGGATTTCAGGTTCTTGGTTCGGTACGCTTTCAAAAGCATGGGCAGGTTGCTGCTCATGAACACCAGCGTCGACGTGAAGCCGGCGAACACCTGCAAAGAGTGCATATCCATTCTGGTGTCTCACTCCTTCTGAAAGATGACTACGAATACTTTACGGCACTGCATTGCTCATTTTCCAGTCCATTTCCTGTTCAATTGATACCCGGTTATTTAAAGCTTGGGCAGAAGTCCCATGTGCCGCAGCATGCCTGCCACATCCCATATATATTTGCTGCGTACGATCAGCCCATCCTGCACATCGAGGATCGACACGCCTCGGATTTCCAGCTTGCGTCCCGTCGGGGGAATATTCATGATCGGACCCTGGTGAGTCCCTTTCGCGATCCAGATGATCACCAGGCGGCGGCCTTCCACAATGGTGCCGGTGACCTGGAACGTCAGGTCAGGGAACGCCTGCCAGTAGGTTTGCAGCAGCTTGCGCAATCCATCGTGTCCACGTAGCGGCGAGGCTTGCCCTACATCATCACCGATGCACTCATGCGAGTAGAAACGCAGGACATTCTCGATATTATGGGAATTCCAGGCTTCGTTGATGGTATGGGCGTATGCGGAAAGGTGGGCAGTCAAGAGTTCTCCTTAAAACAAACACTGTGGTTGTCTGACTGACAAACACAGTGTAGGCTCGGGGACTGCTCATTTTCCAGTCCGAACAATGCTCACTTTTTGCTCAATTTATTTTTCGCCGATCTCCTGCTGCCAGAGCAGCTCGATCAATCTTTGTATGCCGGCTGTCAGATGGCGGCGATACGTGCTAAAAGGCAAATCGAGCCGCTCAGCCGCTGCTTCCTGGTTCGCGGCAGGATGAAAGTACGTCTGGTCGATCGCCCGAAACAGCTTGTCATCCCGGGGATGAATGCGCAGTGTTTCGGCAACCTCTTTGATCTTTGATTTCAGGATCTCGCTTTTCTCCCGGTCACCCTTACCTGATCCCACAGCGACCAGCCTTGAGCGCAGAAGCGGATTCCCCGCCAATCCGCCCGGCCGGGCAAAATCCTGCAAAGCTTGTTTCACCGCCTCGGTGAAGGCATCCCGACTCAAGAAGATCAGCGGCTCCACAACTGGCGGCGCGGAGGCTTGCCCGGTCGCGCCAATTTCCTTCTCTGCCAGCCGTGCGATCCAGACGGCAGGCGGCATCAGGCGCCAGTCGTGACCATACACACCATACCGCCTGCCGCCCACCTCGAAATCGGCTTCGGGGCAGCGAGTGAGCTCCGCATAGCTCAGGATGGCGGTCCAGAAGTCCGGATCGGCGCACGGGAAGAATGTGAACGCCAGGCCGGGCGTGGTCAGGTAATGTTTGGCAACCTGGATAAAGATCAGACTTTGAATGGGTGAGATCCCCTGATAAGCATCCCTCGCCATCCAGAACCGGAACAGGGTTGCCACCTGGTTCGATCGCAACGCGGCACGGTTTGCCAGAAACGCCCGCCCGGCTTTAACAGCCGAATCGACAATCTCATCCTGCCGGTTGAGCTCGTGAAGGGGCAACGAGGACATAAATCCAATCGGCTGCTGTTCGGTGTCGCGCCACACCGTTACATGCTGGGGGTAGCGCTCGAACCAGTGAGCTGCAATATCGGCAGATTCCGCGCCCTCGTGAGTCGCAACCATTTTCTTGAGGGCGGCGATATCGTCGGGTTCCATGCTATAAGGAATCAGGCTGCCTGTGGTCTGCCAGTCAAAGAAGGAGCGTATCACCGCGTTCTCACGGTGCAGGAATACTGTGTCGAGCATGAGGCGCTGTTGAGCCAGTCCGCCCGTCTGGCTGAGACGGTCTGTATAGTATTTACGGGCACGGTTGTGCAGCTCCACATACCAATCGGGGTTGCGCCAGCGCAGCTCGGCAGCCAGGGTCTCGCGAGCCAGGTCGTGCGGAAAGATCCCCTCGGCGCTCGATTCGATAAACGAAAGGGACCGCAGCCACTCGAACAAGGCATGCACTCCATCCGAGGCGGCTCCTGTGGCAGGCATCGCCAGCATCTCTCCCAGCAGGGCTTCTGTTGTGATCCGTACGAGGGCACAAGCTTCCAGCGCTGCACGATGGGCAGGTCCCGGCACCTGCTGTACGAAACGCTCCATGAGGGTTTTCACCACATCGGGAGATTCCTCGGGCCGGAAGCCGACCTGTCCGCGCTGCGAGAAGACCTCTGCTACCAGGGAGAGGGCCAGTGGATGTCCATGTGTGAATTCCAGCGCGCTCTGCTGCTGGTCCTCGGGCAGCCCGCGTTTGCGCAGGTACGTCCGACTCTCCCCCTGACTCAGATTGCGCAGGGAAATCACCCGGACCAGGTCTTGCCAGCCGGCATCCCCTTGCCAGGCCGGGTCCGGTGGATTGCGGCCCGCCAGAACCGTGAGCACGGTATCGGGCAGCTGTGGGAGAAACACAGTGCGCAGCCAGCTATCGAGCGGAGTGAGCACTTCATAGGTATCGACAAGGATCACTGTGCGTTGAGCCGCAGCATCCAACAGATCGGGCAGCGGAATACCGTTATTGTGCCCAAGCGCTGCACTGAGGGTTTTGACGAAAGCATCGGGAGAAAGATCAATGTGGCGGGCATCGATATAGACCGGGCGCGCACCCTGGTGCTCGCTGAGCAACGCGAATTCCTGCAGCAGGGTTGTCTTGCCCACACCGCCGGGACCAAAAATGTGAAGGATAAAGAAGGGAAGAGTTTCTGCGCTCAGTGCAGACTTGAATACGGACAGCTCGCCTTCGCGTCCGACGAAGCGAGCGTGTCGTGCCTGATGGAGCCGGTCAGCCAGGCTGGGTGACATAAGCTTTCTACTACTCTCTTGACATGGTTTGTATTATTTTATTGTACAACCTGCTTAACAGGAAAGAGTTGCGCAGAACCGAAAGTGGGAACAAACAAAAGTAACCCTGGATATACTTAAAGCCAATATCTGTGCCCTCATCTTGAGAACTGTGGGACACGATGGAGTCATTATGAGCAAACCCTTGAGAGATCGTTGGGAAGGCCTCTGGCAGAAATTGGATGCTCAGACCGCGCCGCAGGATACCTTTGACCGGCTCGTCGAAGCCTACTCTTCGCCAGATCGCTTCTATCATAACCTCACTCACATTGAGGATTGTCTTCGGATATTTGACCAAACCCGATCTCTAGCTCTCCACCCGGAAGAGGTGGAACTGGGTATCTGGTTTCATGACGCCATTTATGACTCCAGACGGACTGATAATGAGTCGAGAAGTGCCGAGTGGGCGAGGATGGTGGCTCAGCAAGCAAGTCTTCCCGGTGGTATTTCCAGACGCGTCTCTCAGCTCATTCTGGCTACTCGTCACAACGAGACCGTGACAGATCAGGATGAGCAAGTGATGGTGGACGTCGATCTTTCGATCCTGGGGAGTGAGCAGGATGTTTTTTGGCAGTATGAGAAACACATCAGGAAAGAATATGCCTGGGTGCCGGACGGTATCTTCAGACAAAAGAGAATAGAGATCTTGAGCGGCTTCCTGAGCCGCGCATATCTCTATCATCATCAAGAATTCAGAACGAGGTTCGAAGAACAGGCACGTCTGAATCTAACCCAGGCGATAGCAAGGTTGTCCAATCCTGCCGGCTGATCTCGGGCGATAGTGGCAGGATATGCCAATGCTATAATTCTTTTATCTATGGAGGCACAGCGCATCCTGGTGATTGAAGATGACCCTGCGATTGGTCAGAGCCTGTTAGATGGATTTAAGCAACATGGGTTCAAAGCAGAACTGTGCAAAACGGGCTCGAGCGGGGTTGAACATGCTCAGAAGCATTCCCCTCATTTAATCATATTGGATATCCGCTTGCCGGACGGCTCAGGCTTTGACCTCTGCCGCCGGATGCGAAGCCTTGGATTGCACCAGCCTATTATTGTGCTGACGGCACAGCACGACGAAGTGGATAAAGTACTTGGCCTGGAGATGGGCGCCGACGATTACATGACCAAGCCGTTCAGCCTGCGCGAGCTGGTCTCGCGCGTCCGGGCGCAATTGAGACGAGCGTATGGCGATTACTCATCAGCGGAAACCTCCAGGCTGGTGATCAATGACCTGGTCCTGGACCAGGCGAAGGGCCAGGTGCAGCGTGGGGAAGAGGTCATCAATTTGACTCCCACCGAGTTTCGTTTGCTAACGTATCTGGGGCGGAATCGCGGCCAGGCAGTGACGCGTGCACAGATCGTGGAGGCGGTCTGGGGTTATGCGCCCGATATCGAGAGTGAGAAAACCGTCAACGTGCACATCCGCCGGCTCCGGGAAAAGATCGAACTAAAACCCGATGAGCCGTCGCTAATCCTGACCGTGCCCGGGATCGGCTATCGCATGGCGAAGTGACTATTTCCCTGCCCCAGATCAGCTCTTTGATTTCGGGGAGTTCCACCTGGGGGTGATTACAAAACCTTAATCAGACCACAACCTGATTGAAATTCGTCATATCTATACTTTCAGACAAGGGTAGCACAAACCCTTGTCTGATTTTTTTCTTGGAGATTCAACGTGAGCAAACGCGCCATATTCATGTTCGTACTTGTCGGTCTGCTAATCATTTCCACCGCGGGATATCTGGGGTTCTCGACATCCACACCCCCGACAGCCACACCCACGCTGCAAACGGTGTCTGTGACGACATGTGATGTCGAGCAATCTGTGACGGCACCGGGAAACCTGATCAATGTGCATCAGACCAATGTACAGATGCCTGCGACAGGCAGACTCGCACAGGTAAACGTACGTGTGGGAGAGCGAGTTCAGGCTGGGCACATCCTCGCAGAACTCGATCCGGTTACCACTACACAGGCACAGCTCGATCTGTTGGAAGCACAGGAAGAGCTGGAAAAACTTCAAAAAAGGCGAACGGCCCTGGATTATCCGCGCGCGACAGATGATTTCATCAAGGATCTGCGCAGACAGGTCAAAGCGGCGAAGCAGGCTGTTTCTGAGCTGGATGGCGCAGCGAAAAACGCCGAAGACCCCATGATGAAGTCTCAACTCCTGATGAGTTTGACGACGGCGAAGGAAAATCTAAAATCGCTGGAGTCAAAGCTGAGCTGGTATACCAGCAATCCGACCGAAACCGATATCATCGCTGCTGACTCAGAGCTGGCGCTCGCTCAGGCGAAGTACGATGCGGCAAAAGCCGTCCTGGACAGCTTGCAGATCAAGTCATCCCTTGAAGGAATCGTGTTCGCTGTCAACGCGGAGGCGGGGCAGACCTATCAGGCAGAAACGGCATTGTTCACCATCGGCGATCCGAAAGCGTTGGAAGTCCTCGCGAACGTCACCGAAGAAGATTATCCGCTGATGACGCCCGGTCAGAGTGTGGAAGTGTATTTCGATGCCCGTCCGGAGGTCACAATTCAAGGAAAGGTGGATCGCATCATTCCGCTGCGAATTGAAGGCGACCGCCCTCGCTATCACGTCTACATCACATTAGATGAAGTCCCTGATGGCCTGGCGGATGGCATGACGGCTGATGCGGCGATCACCATCGAAAAACGTGAGGGTGTTTTATGCCTGCCTCGCTCTGTGGTGCGCGCCTCCGGCGTGAATGAGGTCTCGCTCAAGGTCTGGACGAATCAGGCTGTGGAAATAAGGGATGTCACCATCGGACTGCGAGGCGATTCGGATGTCGAGATCCTCTCCGGTCTGAGCGAAGGGGAGCAGGTGATCATCCAATGAGTGCAACGCCCGAAGTCGTTATCCAGATCGCGAACCTGACGCGGCAATACATGATGGGGAAGACCGTTGTACATGCGCTACGCGGCGTAGACCTCCGTGTGCAGAAAGGTGAGTTCGTGGCGTTGATGGGCGCCTCCGGCAGCGGGAAGTCTACGCTGTTGAACATGATCGGTTTACTGGACCGGCCAACCGCAGGACAGTACCAGCTTGAGGGACTGGAAGTCTTTTCCCTCAGCCGCGATGAACTGGCAGCGCTACGGGGCAGGCGCATCGGATTTATCTTTCAAAACTTCAACCTGTTGCCGCGCTATTCCACCTGGGAAAACGTTGCCTTGCCGCTTGCCTACCGGAATGGTCAGTTTCGGGGCGAACAACAATACAAGAAAGCGATGCAAATACTTGCACGTGTCGGGTTGGGTCAGCGGGCGGGTCACCAGCCAATGGAGCTTTCGGGCGGTGAAAGGCAACGCGTTGCCATTGCTCGCGCTCTCGTGACCGAGCCTGCCGTACTTCTAGCCGACGAGCCAACAGGTAACCTGGATAGTGCAACTGGCAAGGAGATCATGGCTCTCTTAGCCGAGTTACATGCCGAAGGAAAGACCATCATTATGGTCACGCATGATATGAACATCGCCCGCTACGCCAGCCGGATTTGTACGATGCGCGACGGTATGTTGATGGAAAGTGAGAGAGCTTATGTCGCTGGCTGACCTTCTACGGACATCCTTGCGCGGGGTCTCGGCGAACAAATTACGCGCCGCACTGACCATGTTAGGGATCATTATCGGTGTGGCATCGGTCATTGCCATGCTGGCGCTGGGAAATGGCGCCCGCGCTGCGGTGGAAAGCCGCTTTCGCTTCCTGGGTGCAAACCAGGTACAGATCAGCACACAGATGGCATTTGAGAACGATGAGCTCGTGACAGCAGGGAAACAATTAACCTATGAGGATGGCTTGCTGATGCCGGAAGGGGTGGAACTCGTTGACCGGGTCGATATGGCCATCAACGCCGGTGCAAAAGCCCGGTATGGACGCGCCACGCTGGACCTGACGATCTCCGGTGTAACGGCGACCGCCCTGGAGGGCATCGTCAGCGCGGGGGAAGTACAACCGGTGGGCAGACAGGATGGTGAGGTCTTGATACTTGACAGTTATCTTGCGGATGGTCGCTTTTTCACCCCCAGCGAAGTCCTGGAAAGAGGTCCGGTCTGTGTGCTCGGCTATCAGACCGCAGCCGACCTGTTCGGCGGGGATGATCCCATCGGGCAGACCATCTGGGTCAACCGGGAGCGCTGCGAGGTCATTGGCGTACTTAGCGAATTGGAATACGTCGACGAATCGCAGCGCTACCGGAGCAACCCCAATCTGAATCTGTTTATGCCGATCAGCACTGTGATCGAGATGTTTTACGAAGAAGAGCCCTCCGTGATGATGACAGCTTTTGTGACCGAGGAGAGCCGCATGGAGGAAGCCAAGGATCAAATCCGGTCGTATCTCCGCCAGCGGCACGATATTCAACCCGATGCCAACGGTGAATACCAGGATGACTTCAATCTGACCACGCGCAAAGACATCCTGGGCGCCCAGCAGGAAGCTGCCAACACCTTTTCACTTCTGCTGGCGGCAATGGCGATCGTCTCGCTGATCGTGGGTGGCATCGGTATCATGAACGTGATGCTGGTTAGCGTGACCGAGCGGACGCGCGAGGTTGGGGTCCGCATGGCGGTGGGCGCGCGCTCGAGGGATATCGTGCTGCAATTCCTGCTGGAAGCGATCCTGATCAGCGTAGGCGGCGGTGTGCTGGGCGCGGCGCTGGGCATTCTCTCCATCCCGCTGGCGGCTTCGCTGAATAGCGGACTGGCATTGCTCGAGCCCGGCAGCATCCCCCTGGCTCTGGTTGTCTCCGTGATCGTTGGAATCCTCTTCGGTATTTACCCGGCGCTGCGGGCGGCGCGTCTCGATCCGATTGAGGCGCTGAGGTATGAGTAACAACGGTGGTCGAGCGCAAGCAGTCAAGACCAACGATAGTAGACAAAAATTTATACAAAGGAGATTTGAAAAATGGAAGTCCAGGAAACACCTACCCCTACTCCTCGTAAGTCTGCATTGCCGTATATCGTCGCGGTCGGACTTGTGATTTTTCTGGCAGCAGCGACGTTTATGGCTGTTCGGTACTTCGTCCAGCCAGGGACCGCAGGAGGCTACGGTCCTGGCGGGAACATTATTTCGGTGGAAGGTCCAGGCGGCGTCGCCCAGACCTTTGCCCTCGATATCAAGCCTGCCGAGGAATTGCCGGCGACACAGCCCGATGCGCTCGGCATGTTCGTGGAGCGAAAAGACAATAGCATCTTTGTTGGTACCGGCGAGATCAATATGATTGTCGAAGCCCAGCCGGGCGAGGAACCGCAAATGGATTCGAGCTTCAGTGGTCCTAAAGTAGAAGTCGTGGTCTCCTCAGATACGGTCATCTACAAAGATACAACCGAGCTCGACCCCGAGAACCCTGGCGCCGAGGTCCAGCAGACGGTGGAACTGAGTACAATTGATGACATTACCGAGCAAAGTTCCATTACGGTGTGGGGCCGGAAAGCCGGTGACCGCGTCATTGCAGACACCATCGTCTTCAGTTCGCCGTTCATGATCCGTGCGCCGGGAGCTCCCTAGCTCTGTAAAGCTAGCAAAATTATTGATCACGAAGGGCACTAAGGAACACAGAGACAAACGACATAACTTTAGTGTCCTTCTGTCCTTCGTGGTTATAAACGTTCAGCCCTGAAGGTATTTCATATGCAATTCGACTCGATCCGATGGCGACTGACGCTGAGCTATGCCCTGATCGCATTGCTGGCGGCATTTTCACTGGGCTTGGTGCTGCGCAGCATTCTGCGCAACTATTACGACCGGCAGGAGGCTCGTTACCTGCAGACGCGTGCCATGGAGATCGGTTCGATTGCCTCACAGCTCCTTGAAGCAGATTTGCCTCCGCGCATGATCGAGGAGCTATCGAAAAGCTGGTCCTTTATGCTCCAGGCGCGCGTGCAGATCCTCGGTGCGGACGGCGAGCAGCTTGCAGATTCGGGCGTACCCGAAGCGCAGCAGGTATTCTTCATTGCAAGTGAACAGCCCTTCGAGATTCCTCTGGGACAGTCGGTTGTCGAGCCGGCAGGCGAGGTCTGGGCAGGGGCATTGCCCGCCAGCCCGGGTCAATTCTTTCAGATCCAGGTTTTGAGAAGCGAGACCACGAACGGGATCGACACACAGGAAGATGTGATCATGTTCAGTCCGGGGTCTGTGGGCGTGGCACTGCCGGCGGATGCATCCATGTATGGCTTGCTTGACCCCAGCGCAAGCGCCTCGACGCGCCGTTCCTCGCAGGTCGTCGAGCAGCAGGTCACAGACCGTGCCGGAAACATGCTGGGCAAAGTCATCTTATCGGATGGACCCGCTTATGGCGATGAAATTCTCAACAATGTGATGAACGGTTGGGTGATTGCCGGCGTGGCCGCGGTATTGCTGGCTGCCCTTGCCGGCTGGTTGGTGAGCACGCGGATCGCGACCCCACTCACCGAGCTGACGAGGATTACTTCGCGGATGTCACAGGGCGACTTATCGGCGCGGGCGGCTGTGCAGAGCAAGGATGAGATCGGGACCCTCGGCCGCTCGTTCAACGAGATGGCTGCCCGCGTCGAGGAAACGGTCGGGACGCTGCGTTCCTTTGTGGCGGACGCCGCGCACGAATTGCACACGCCGCTGACGGCGTTGCAAGCCAACATCGAGCTGGCGCGTGATGAAAAGAACCCTGCGGAGCGGTCTCGCTACCTGACGCGCGCCCACGAGCAGGGCAGGCGGCTCGAGGCACTGGTGCAAAGCCTTCTCGACCTTTCGCGGATCGAGGCAGCAGAGTCCAAATTAAGCTTCACACCTCTGAGTTTCACCCAGCTCGTGCGTGAAGCGGGCGAGCAATTTGCCTCCCGCGCTGAACAGGCAGATCGTTCCTTCACGATGAATGTTCCTGAAGACGTCTTACATGTACTGGGGAATGAAACGCAATTGCGGCAGGTCGCGGTCAATCTGCTCGAGAACGCGCTCAAATTCACTCCCACGGGTGGATGGATCTCGTTGAACGTCGAGCGATCCTCCGGTCAGCTTGTCCTGACCGTTTCCGATTCGGGTATCGGCATCCCGTCCGAAGATCTGCCTCATTTATTCGAGCGATTCCATCGCGGCCGGAATGCCGCTGAGTATCCCGGCAATGGGCTAGGGCTCGCGATTGTGAAGGCCATTGTCAATGCCCACGGGGGCGCGGTGAGTGTGCAATCCACATCCCCGCAGGGGAGCACAATATCTGTTTCCCTGCCGGTCCTTTAGAGGGAACGTTTTTCATCTGGGGGGTGTATCTACCCTGTGGCCTGCCTGGTTGGCGGAGGATAGCCTCCAGGAGGTGCAGTAGCTTTTCGTTCTCTCAGGGAGACTGGGCCGTGAACATTTCCTTATTGCGCATCATTATATTTCTGATCGTGCTTAGCGCCTGCCAGCCCGATTTTCCGGGGGCAATCACCTCCCTTCCGACGCGACCATCTCCCCTCCCGGAAATTTCCGCCACTCCCTCGCCAACCCCTGAGAGCAGGGCAACCGTGACTCCCACAGTTATCGTACCTGCGAGTCTGGATTCAGACCTTCTGACCGGCCGGATTGTGTTTTCGCATGAAGGGGATGTGTACACGATGGACGCGGATGGCTCGGATCGCCGCCGCCTGACCGACCATCCAGAGCTTGATTTTGACCC
>DATHTH010000058.1:0-21285 GCA_035463495.1 Anaerolineales bacterium
GCGCTGGTGAGCAGCTCGAGCGCCCGCGCCGAGCGGGCGCCGCTCTTGCAGAACAGGACCATATCCTCGGCGCTGTCCAGCTCAGAGAGTCGAGCGGCGAGCTGACCGAGCGGGATGTTCGCCGCATCAGGCAGGCGAGAAATTTCCAGCTCATGCGGCTCACGCACGTCGATCAGCTTGAGATGATTGGTTTTCACCCGTTCCGCTAATTCCGTCACGCTGATATCCCAGCTGTCGCCGGCGGAGCCTTCTTCATGGTCGTGGCTGGGGACGCCGCAAAACTCTTCATAATCTATCAGTTCCTTGATGTCGGCGTTCGGTCCGCAGACGCGGCAGTTGGGATTCTTTTTCAATTTTACGAAATCGAACGTCATGTCCAGGGCGTTGTAGAGCAGAAGCTTGCCGATCAGCGGCTCGCCAATGCCGAGCAGCACCTTTAACGCTTCAGTTGCCTGAAGAGTGCCGATCGTGCCCGGCAGCACACCGAGAACGCCTCCCTCCGCGCAGGAGGGGACCAGCCCGGGCGGCGGCGGCTCGGGGAAGAGACAGCGGTAGCACGGTCCCTCTTTGGCGTAGAAGACGCTTACCTGTCCATCGAAGCGGTAGATAGAGGCATATACGTTCGGCTTGCCGAGAAAGACCGCCACGTCGTTGGTGAGATAGCGGGTCGGGAAGTTATCTGTCCCGTCAAGGATGATATCGTAGTCCGCCGCGATGCGCAGCGCATTCTCCGAAGTATAGGGCTCGTTAAAGACATCGATCTGGATATCGGGATTGAGATCCAGCAGCTTTGCTCGCGCGCTCTCCACTTTCAACTTCCCAACCGTAGAGGTCCCATGGATCACCTGACGCTGCAGATTCGATGAATCGACTGTATCGTAGTCCACGAGCCCAATACGTCCAATACCAGCGGCTGCCAAGTACAGGGCAACCGGTGAGCCGAGCCCACCTGTGCCGATGATCAGGACGGAAGAGTTCTTAAGCTTACGCTGTCCTTCGAGTCCCACTTCGGGAATCAAGAGATGGCGTGAGTACCGCAAGATTTCGTCGCGTGAAAGTTCAGGGAGTGACATATTGTTCTCCGGGTAAGAGCAGCTTGCTTCGGGCTGCGCCCTCGCAACGACATCCGCCTGCAATAGACGGGATCAGCATGATCTTCTCGCCATCCTTGATCGGCGTGTCCACTCCCTGCAAATCCTTGATGTTGTTCTCGCCGACAAACAGATTGACGAACGGGCGCAGCTCGCCGCCCTCATTGAACAGGTGCGGCTTGAGGGCAGGATATTGTCCGGTCAGGTCTGCCAGCGCATCGGAAATGTTCGCGCCGCTGACTGTTACTTCGCTTTGTCCGCTGGTATAGGCGCGCAAGGGTGTCGGGATTCGTAAAACGGGCATGTAAATTCTCTCCTCAATTTTGTCAGAGTCGGTGGTCGAGTAGGGCGAGTGTTTGTCTCGCCCGTATCGAGACCACAAGGCTCTTTTGTTCTCTAGGGCTTGCGTTCGACCCGCATGTTTATCTATAAGGCTTTGATTTGTTCCAATAACTTCTCCGCACGAGCGAGCCCGTTATTGACATACCGGGCTTCGCCGCGCGCATCCAGCACAAATGTGGTCGGGACGCTCATTACGCCCCAGGTCTTTGCCAGGTCCGGCCGCTCATAGGCGTTGATCTCGACAACTTCCAGATTTTCGCCGAGCAGCTTCGCGACTTGATTAATGGCAGGGCGCTGGATGGTTTTGCAGGGCGCGCAATCGGGCGTCGTGAAGTAGACCAGCACCGGTTTCTCCGGAAGCTTGCGGAACAACGTCAGGACCTGGTTGCGGGCCCGCAGCAATAAACGCTGGTTCCATAGCCAGTAAGAGAAGGCACCCAGGGCAATAATACTGATTGCCAATCCCAATCGCAACAGGATATCAGAACTCATCGGCTGGCTCCGACTTTGGGCTTCATCCCGGGAAAGGTGCCGGCAGGCGGCTGTTTGCTGAAACCGGGGAGGTTGAAACGATTAAGCCAGTAATACACCGCGCATCCGACGCAGAAGCCGCCGAACGCATTCAGGGCCGCCAACGCCGCCACGAGCCAGACCAGGCTCCAGCCGAGGACTGCAGCGCCCAGATACAGTGCGATAGCACCGGCGGTCATGAAGAGAAAACCCAGGAATTGCGCAAAGCGGTGCGGCTCGGGGTTATCGTCAAGGATATCGGGCTTCATCCAGCCGCGTGGCTTGAGCACGTATCGGTATACAAAGCCAAAGCCGGGCACCTTCAATGCCGTCCCGAATCCCATCACTGCGGCAACCAGCACTGCCAGCACCGGCAGATCTAAAATAAACGCTAGCAGGTTGAGCGAGATGATGATGCTCTGATTCGTCTTTAGTGCAGAGTGATCTACTTTTTGCAGAGGTTGAGCGGTCATGGTTCTTCCCTTTGGAGAGCACCACCAGCAAGCTGGCTGACTCTAAAATTAGTTTGTGTTGATAACTTCTTCCACGAATTTCGAGCGGTCTTCGAGCAGGCGCCATGAGCGACTCTCGATAGCCCTGCCCTGATTAACGGTTGTGATAATGTAAGAAAAAAAAGGTTGCGCCCACTCACGATCATATTCAGAGGGCTGGTTGGGATGGTCAGGGTGGGAATGAAAGACGCCGATCAGATTCAACCCGAGCCTGTCTGCCGTGAGTTCGGCATTGAGATATGCCTCGGGGGTGATCAGAAAGCGGTTGTGACGCGCTCCATCTTCGCGAGCATTCTCCAGGGGCAGGATGGTTTTCACCTTGCCGTCACTGCCGATCAAAAAACCAGCCCCTTCCTCGGGATAAGCCTGTTCCCCGTAGGCATGGATCTGATCGAGCAGCTCCTTTGAGATGGCAAGCGTCACTTTGCCTCCCACAGCGACTTGTCACTCAGATACTTGTAGCCCGCGTCGGGGAAAAGGGTTACGACGATGCCTTCGTCCAATTCCGCAGCCACGTGTAAAGCCGTCACCGCCGCCGCGCCGGACGAGATACCGACGAACAAGCCCTCTTCGCGCGCCAGGCGCAGGACCATCTCGTGGGCGTCTTCCGTCCGCACCTCGCGGGTCTCGTCGGCGAAGGAAGCGTCGTAGATCCCCGGTTTGATGGCGGTCGGCATGTGCTTGAGACCTTCCAATCCGTGAAAAGAGGCGTCGGGTTGGAAGCCGACGATCTTGACCTGAGGAAGCTGCTCTCGCAAATACCTGCCTGTGCCGATCAACGTCCCCGATGTGCCGAGTCCCGCGACAAAGTGCGTGACGCGCTCATCCGTCTGGCAGAGGATCTCGGGTCCCGTGGACTTATAATGCGCCTGCCAGTTGGCGTCGTTGTTGTACTGGTTGGCGTACCAGTAACGCTCCGAGTGTTCAGCCGCGAGCTGGCGCGCCATCAGAATGGCGCCATCTGAGCCCTCTGTAGGGTCGGTCAAAATGATCTCAGCGCCCAGGGCACGCAGGATCGTAATCCGCTCGGCGCTGGCGCTGGCTGGCACGGCCAGGGTCACCGGGATACCGAGTACGGCTCCAAAAGTAGCATAGGAAATCCCCATGTTGCCGGAGGTCGAATCCAGCAGGCGCTTGCCATTACCCAGATCGCCGTTTGCCAGCGCCGTACGGAGGATATTCAGGGCAGGCCGATCCTTGACCGAGCCTCCGGGGTTGAACCATTCCGCCTTGGCAAAGACCTGGACGCGCGGGGGCAAGTCCCGGCTGAGCCGCCGAAGCGGGAGCAGCGGAGTATTGCCCACGTGGGCGGTTAAGTCGCCCGCAGAATCCAGAGCCGATTGGTAAACCTTATAGTCAAGTAACGTCATGTAATCCTTACAGGGTGCCGCCTACCTATTTACACTCGAATCTTGGAACTGAGCCAACAATTTGCCTTCAATCGTTTAACTATGAATGAGACAGGCGGTAAATCAAAAGCAGCCAACAGCAGAAATAAAAGAACGGCGACCAAACGCCTCGCGAGATTTGAGCGGCGCCGCGAAAACGCGCCATCTACGACACGCGGGAGTCGTCCACCGTTCTGAGACTATCTGTTGACTGCCACGAAGTGGGTGTCTCAGGCGGTGGTTACGAGCCCCGCCGTAGACACAAGCAATAGGTGATCTTTTTCATAGTACCTTAGTATGATGACGGCAATTTTACAGTTCTTACCTGAATTGTCAAGTTAATATTTGAGGCTGTAATCACGACTTCAGTCGTTTGGAAATCTGAGATAAAAAGGGAAGGCGGTCGAAAGACCGTCTTCCTGATAATTTTTGCTATTACTTTCTAACCTACTCTTCCTTCTTTGCTTCCATTTCCTTCTTGTGCGCCTCGATAATCGGCGTGGCCACATGATTAGGCACGACATCATAGTGATGCAGATCCATCGTGAAGTAGCCGCGTCCGCCGGTCATGGACCGGACCTGGGTTGTATAGTGTGTCATCTCCGCCATCGGGACGTGAGCAATAATTGTCGTGTAGCCACGCTCTGTTTCTGTGCCCTGGACGCGCCCGCGGCGGGTGTTCAGGTCACTCATCACGTCGCCCATATTCCCATCCGGCACAGTCACGCGCACTTCCATGATCGGCTCGAACAACACCGGGCCGGCGCTTTGGACCGCCAGCTTAAAGGCTTCACGCCCTGCGATCTCGAACGCGACCGGCTTGGAGTCCACTTCGTGTTCTTTGCCATCATAGACGATCACCCTCACGTTGTTCATCGGGTAGCCAGCAAAAGCGCCGCGCTCCATTGTGGACTTGATTCCTTTTTCGATCGGCGGCAGGTAGGAGCGGGATAGGTTCATACCGACCAGCTCATCCGTAAATTCAAAGTCGCCATCGTGATAGGGCTCGATCCGCAGATGGACCTCGCCAAATTGACCCGCCCCGCCGGTCTGTTTCTTGTGACGGTACTGGGCGGTCGCCTTGCGGGTAATTCCCTCGCGGTAAGGGATCTTTGGCTCATGAGTCGCGAGCCCCACCTGGAATTTCGACTGCGCACGGTGGAGAGCTACATCGATATGTTGATCTCCCATGCCCTGCAGCACAGTCTCGTGTGTGATGGGGTCGTTCTGCCAGGTGAGGGTCATATCCTCCTCGACCAGACGAGTGAGGGTGGGGGAGATCTTCGCCGCATCCGCCTGGGTTTTCGGAGTCACGGCCACCTTATACAGAGCCGCCGGGAACTTCGGTTTTGCGATCGTCAGGGGGTGGTTCTTCTCACAGAATGTGTCACCGGTTGAGGTGGCAGTCAGTTTCGAAACCGAGGCGATATCACCTGCATGGACAATCTTTGTAGGGATCTGTTCTTTCCCCCGCTGGAAGTGCAAACCCGACATGCGCTCGTCTACGCCCTTGTTCTGGTTCCAGACATGGGCATCCGCCTGGATGGAGCCGGAGAAGATACGGAAGTAAGTCATCTTGCCGACGAAGGGGTCGGCGGTCGTCTTCCAGACATACGCTGCCAGCGGCTCGGTGTCTGACGGTTTCAATTCTTCCTCACCGTTCCTGCCCTGTGCCATGCGCTTGGTTGCGTTTAGCGGAGAGGGCATCAGGTCGATGATATCGTTGAGCAGGGCAAGCGTGCCGATCTCCCGCCCGCCAGCCGCGCAGAAGACCGGGATGAACTCGCCAGCGCAGACGACATCGGTCAGCCCTCGCACCATTTCCTCGTCGGAGAGCGAGCCATTCTCGAGATATTTCTCCATCAGCTCATCTTCCCCCTCCGCAGCCGCCTCCACGAGGTTGAAGTGTGCCTTTTCTGCTTCTTCCTTCAGCTCTGCCGGGATCTCGACGGTTGTCTTACCATCACCCATGTATGCCTTCATGCCGATGATATCAACCACGCCCTTGAAATTCTGCTTCTCGCCGATCGGCAGATGAACCTTGACAGTCCGTTTGCCGTGCCCACGGACGAACTCCTCCAGGGCTGCATACGTCTTTTCGAAGTCGGCATTGTCGCGATCCATCTTATTGATCAGGAAAAAGCGCGGCAGGTTGAACTCGTTTGCGTAGCGCCAGGCAAGCTCTGTGCCGACTTCCACCCCGGCGACGGCATCCACTAAAATAACCGCGCCATCGGCAACACTCAGGGCGGAGATGGCTTCGCCTACAAAATCCGTGTAACCGGGCGCGTCGATAATGTTTACTTTATGGTCGCGGTATTCAACTGGGATCATGCTCGCATAGAGCGAAATCTTGCGGCGCGTCTCCTCTTCATCATAGTCAGAGGCCGTTGTTCCATCCTCCACTTTGCCAAGCCGTGTCGTTGCCCCGGTCGCGTGCAGGAAAGCCTCCGCCAGCATCGTCTTTCCCGCGCCTCCATGCGAGACCAGAGCGATGTTGCGAAGAAACTCGGTGGTATACTCTTTCATGAATCAGCCCTTCCTAATCATGGATGTTTTTTGCGGTAGCCGTGTGATTGTAAAAGAACTCAATTGAATTGTCAAAGTGCGAACCTTCACATCCCTGAAGTGACACGTAAGACCCCTTTCCTAGCGAAAAGTGCAAAATCTACTCCGCCGCCTCGAGTTTCAATCCTGGTATTTTCGCCACCCGCCCTGGGATACGGGCGTGAGCCCGCCGGAACTGCTCGAATTCATCCAGGAGCACGGACCAGGTCGCGCGATCGACATTGGATGTGGCACGGGCACCAACGTGATCACACTCGCCCGGGCAGGCTGGAGTGTGACCGGCATCGATTTTGCACCTCGTGCTATCAAGATTGCCAGGCGGAAGGCACGCCAGGCAGGAGTCAACGTCGAGCTGCTCGTCATAGATGCAACCATGCTGCACGGCATCGATGGTCCCTTTGACCTAGCCCTGGACCTGGGCTGCTTTCATGGCATTCCGGCTGCGGGCCAGAGAAATTACCTTGAACAGCTTAAGCGCGTCCTTGCTCCGCATGGCTTCTGGCTGCTATATGCCTTTTTGAGGTCGCCCGGTCAGGACGTGACCGGAGTAACAGAAGCAGACATCGACCAGATTGCCCGTCAATTGAACATGCTCTCACGCCGCGAGGGAATGGACACGGGCAGAGCCAGGGCCTCCGCCTGGTTCCTCTTTCAAGCAGGTTGACCGGCGGTTTCAGGACACCCTCACAAGTACGGCATCTTCAATCCGTGAGAGGCTGGCATGAATGACCACATCGCACACTCACACAGTCTGACCGAAAGTCTCATCTATGAAATGACCAAAGCGCTGGCCCTCCCACAAATAGATGGAGTCAGAAAATTGATTGCTACGCTGACCGGTAGCGCAATGCAGCGTTTTATCACCCTGGCATCCGATCTTGACGGCGTAGTCGAGCAGCATGGACTCCCCGGAGGGGCGCGCTGGCTCCTGCCCCGGTTTGTAAAAGAGCACTCGGCGCAAGGCGTTGAGAATATTCCCTCGACCGGACCACTGGTCATTGCCGCGAATCATCCAGCCTTCATCGATTCTGTGTTGATCTCAGCATACGTCCCGCGCCGGGATTACAAGGTGATCATCGGTGAGATCCCGTTTTTCAAGAACCTCCCAAATATCAGTAGAAACGCAATTTTTGCTCCTGCACATGTCGACGCAATGGGGCGGATGCAGGTTGTGCGAGAAGTGATCCGCCACTTGAAAAATGATGGCGCGATCCTGATTTTCCCGCGTGGGGGCATCGAGCCGGATCCAGCCTGGATGCCTCAACCGGACAGGGAATTCAGTCACTGGTCACGGAGCCTGGAGATATTCTTGAAGCATGTTCCGCGGACACAGGTCCTGGTCACGATTGTCGGCGGCGTGATCGCCAGGCGGGCAATGCGGCATCCCATTACCTGGTGCCGTAGAGCCCGGCCGGACCGGCAGCGACTGGCGTTCATTTATCAATTCATACGCCAGATGATGGCGGGAAACGAGGTCTTCGGGCTCACACCGCGGGTTACGTTTGGCGAGTTGATCAGCATGGATGGGAAAGTGACAAGGGATCGGGCTTATATGATTGAGACCATCACGTCTTCCGCGCGCCGCACTCTAAAGCTTCACATGGCAAGCGTATGAAACCCCGCATTCGTCTCTTCCATGATATGGAGGAACTCAGCCTTGCAGCGGCTGAGTTGTTTGCCGAACAGGCGAAGCTGTCTGCTTCCGAACGAGACCGCTTTCTGGTTGCGCTCAACGGTGGAAGCACTCCGAATCGTCTTTTTCAAATTCTTGCAAGTGACTTTCGCGAGAAGGTAGATTGGTCACGGGTCCATGTTTTCTGGGGCGACGAGCGCTGTGTGCCGCCGGAGGACCCGGGCAGCAGTTACGGGCAGGCGCGTGAGCTCCTGCTGAAGCATGTTCCGATTCCAGAGGAGAACATTCACCGCATTCGGGGCGAGCTGGGACCGTCTGAAGCTGCAAGGGAGTACGCAGACCTCTTACGAAGATTTGCCCTCCCTCCGCTCGAATGGCCGCGCTTCGATCTGGTCTATCTCGGCATGGGTGAGGATGGTCACACCGCCTCGCTCTTCCCTGGCTCACCCCTGGACGAATCCGAGCCGGCCCTGCCTGTCACCGCCCATTACCAGGACCGGCCCGCCAACCGGGTCACGTTGACACCAATAGTGCTTAACAGCGCGCGCATGGTGTTGTTTATGGTAAGCGGTGAGAAAAAAGCCCATACAGTCGCAGAGGTGTTAAGTGACAGATATAATCCAGAGCTATATCCTGCGCAGCGGATCGATCCAAAAGACGGGAAGCTGATCTGGCTCGTGGACGAAGAGGCAGCGAGCAGGCTGCCGGGCAGCCTATTAAGAAGATTTTGTGAAGGCTAGATTACCCCGAATACAGCTTGACGATGGAGGAGCTATGGAAGTAGCAATGATCGGTCTGGGCAAGATGGGATTGAACATGGCAACCCGGTTGGCGCGGGGCGGTCACCGCGTGATCGGCTTTGCCCGCACTGATGCAACTGTGAAAGAGGCCATCAGCCTTGGTGCGGAAGGCGCCCATACACTGGAAGAAGCAGTGGGCAAGCTCAGCGCGCCGCGCGTGGTCTGGCTGATGATCCCCGCCGGTAAAGTCACAGACGATGCGGTCGAGCAATTGTCCACTCTTTTGAGCGAAGGCGACATCATCGTCGATGGCGGAAATTCCAATTACAAAGACTCTGTCCGGCATGCTGCCATGCTGGAACCGAACGGCATCGAGTTCGTGGATTGCGGGACGAGCGGCGGGATCTGGGGACTGACGGAGGGATATAGTCTGATGATCGGCGGCAAGGCCGAGGTCGTGGAAAGGCTCCGGCCCATTTTTGAAACCCTGGCGCCCGGAGCAGACCAGGGCTGGGGCCATGTCGGTCCACATGGCGCGGGGCATTTCGTCAAGATGGTCCATAACGGGATCGAGTATGGAATGATGCAGGCGTTTGCCGAGGGATTCAGCATCATGAAAGCGAAGGAAGAATTCGGGCTGGACCTCGCTCAAATCTCGCACATCTGGCAGCACGGCAGCGTCGTGCGCTCGTGGCTGTTAGACCTGGCTGCCCGGGCGCTGGATGAAGATTCCGGGCTGGCCGATGTCAAGCCGTGGGTTGCCGATTCCGGCGAAGGCCGCTGGACGGTGTTCGAATCCATCGATCTGGACGTGGCTGCGCCGGTCATCACATTAGCTCTGCAGATGCGTTTCCTCAGCCGCGATGAAGAGAACTACACCGCACGCATGCTGGCAGCGTTACGCAACCAGTTTGGTGGTCATGCTATCAAGAAGGCAGACTGAGCGAAGTAAACATTTCGAGATGTCGACTCTATGAAAGTAGTGCTATGAACAACAATTTACCGGTTTCCATCGTCATCTTTGGCGCCTCTGGCGATCTAACGCAACGGAAGCTCGTGCCGTCGCTGTTCAATCTGTACCGCAAGGAACGGATGCCAAAGCAGTTCCGCATTATCGGGTATGGTAACACCGCCTTTACCGATGAACAGTTTCGGGCGCACTTGAAAGAAGGAATGCAAGAATTCGCCTCGTACGAATATGCGGAAGAGGAGTGGGAAAAGTTCGGCTCCAACCTTGCCTATCAACAGGGGCGATATACCGACCTGGCCGATTTCAAAAAGCTTGGGACACTGCTCAAAAATGGGGAAAACGGCGCGGGGAATCGGATTTACTATATGGCAACTCCGCCAGGGGTTTTTCCCAACATCGTTGACCTTCTGGGATTGACAGACCAGCTCGCCGAGCAGAATGGCTGGCGGCGGGTGGTGATCGAAAAGCCTTTTGGTACGGATCTGGAATCGGCGCGGAGTTTGAACCAGCAAATCCACAAAGCGCTGCACGAGAGGCAGATCTATCGCATCGATCATTATCTGGGCAAAGAAACGGTGCAGAACATCCTGGTCTCGCGTTTTGCAAACACCATCTTCGAGCCCCTCTGGAACCGGAATTACATCGACCACGTGGAGATCACCGTGGCGGAGCAGGTCGGTGTGGAGCACCGCGCCCGCTTCTATGATCAGGTGGGAGTGCTGCGAGATATGTTCCAGAATCATCTGCTGCAGCTACTCTCGCTGGTCGCCATGGAGCCGCCTGTTTCCTTCGATGCTACCGCTTTGCGCAACGAGAAGGTCAAGGTCTTGAGCGCCATCCAACCGATGACAGCCCAGGATGTCCCAGAGAAGACTGTCCGTGCCCAATATCAGGGCTATCGTGAAGAGAAAGGCGTTGATCCCAATTCCATGACGCCCACGTATGCCGCGGTCCGCCTTCAGATCGACAACTGGCGCTGGCAGGGTGTGCCTTTCTATCTGCGTTCGGGAAAATGTCTCAAGGAAAAGCTTTCCCAGATCACAATCGAGTTCAAGGAACCACCCCACCTGTTGTTTCCTAAGTCCAAAGAGCACCTGACGCCTAACATGCTCGTGCTCTACCTGCAGCCTGACGAGGGGATGCACCTGCGGTTCGAAGCCAAGGTGCCGGACACCGGCTCGCAGATGCGTTCCGTAGATATGGAATTTCATTACGCAGATTCGTTTGGGAAGACAGCCATCCCCGAAGCCTACGAGCGTTTGCTTCTGGATGTCTTGAGCGGCGACGCCTCCCTGTTCACCCGCGCCGACGAGGTGGAGACCGCCTGGGGGCTGATTGATCCCATTCTGCAGGTCTGGGAAGATCCGTCGGGCACGCAGTTGCTCGCCTTTTACGAGCCTAATTCGTGGGGACCCGCTGAGGCGGATGAATTACTTGCCAGAGAGGGCCACAAATGGTCCACCTGGGATGGAAGGAAGCAATAAGAAAACAGCCCGGTGCCAGAAATGCCGGGCTGTTTTGACGATCAAACCGGAATATTTCTATCCGAACGGCGTTACGGTCCAACGGTGACCTGGTCTCTAAAACGCTCGATCAAGCCGAGCCCAATGCCTGAGACGTTGTCGAGATCCTCGACTGTCGGGAAGGGGCCATTCTGTTCGCGATATTCTATGATCCTCTGCGCGAGAGATGGACCAATGCCCGGCAACGTCTCCAGCTCTTCAGCAGAGGCGGTGTTGATGTTGATGAGCTCCGTCGTGATGGCAACTACCGTGGGGCCCGGGGTTCCCACAACTGGCAGGGCACCTTCAAGGAAGGGGACTTCCAATTTTTCACCGTCCTCCAGCAACGCTGCCAGATTGATCTGCGACTTTTCAGCATCTGCGAGGAAGCCTCCTGCGGCTGCGATGGCATCCTGCACCCGGGCGTTCTTGGGAAGCGCATACACACCCGGACGTGGCACGGCGCCCGTGATATGCACGATGAGCGGTCTTTCGGTCGGGGCGGGGCGCAGGATCACCGGCTCGCCGCTCGGGTTGCGTGATACGACCCAGACCAGCGCCGCAAGAAATAATCCAAACATTATCCCCGAAGCAAGATATAAAATTAATTTCAGATTCTGCATTGGAGCAATTTTACTGCAACTTCATAAGAAGCAGGCGCTCTTCGCGGTGCGCAAGAGTCGCGGCGAGCCCCGCCAGCTTGCTGATCCGTTGGAAGTAGCGTGGCATATCTTCATAGGAAATTGCCCGAAAGCCAAACCTTTCGTAAAGGCGACCCAGTGACGACTCGCACATGAGATAAAGTGGGCGCGGACTGTTGGTCAAAAGGTGTTCAATGATCGCTCGTGCAACACCCTTTCCGCGATGTTCGGGATACACGGCAATCGAAGCCAGCTCCAGGACATTTCCTGCATGAGGCTTTATCTGCCCACACCCGACCATTTCATCCTGGTCATTGACTGCCACCACAAAGCGCCTCCAGTCCAGACCCAGCGGATTGATTCCGACCGAATGGATCAGGTCCCGTATGAGATCGGATTCCGATTCACGCGCGAGACGAACGGTAGTCATATCACTTTATAGCCTTGCGAGCGTTAAGCTGGTCCTGTCCCCGTCTCAAGGGAAGCCTTCCCGGGGCTTTTCATATCAATCCTGCAGCGACGATGATGATGAAGGTGGCGATAAACCAGTGGATTAAAAACGGCCAGACGAATGATCGGGTCCGGAAAGCAATCCAGCCGAACGCGAAGCCTCCAAAGATGGTGGACAATGTTTCGATTTCCGGCTTGCCGATGTGTGCGATCGCAAAAGGAACCGCCTGCAACCACAGGGCCTCATGTCCGAATTTGCGGACATAGCCAAACAGGATCCAGCCGCGGAAGAGAAATTCCCATCCGATGAGATCAAGAAACGTTGTCCAGGGCAAGCCAACGGTGTAGGGCTCGTAGTATTTCTGCATAGAGGCGTCGCCCCTGCCCAGAGCATAGATGATGGGCGCCATGAACAGAATGCCGATCGCCGTAATGAGAAGCCCCGCCTTCCAATCCCCCAGCGAAAATCCAAACTGCTTCGGGTTCTCGCGGAACACCAGCAGGATGATGAGCAATGGGATCACCAGATAGAGGAGGACTCGATCCCAGTACTTCGCAGCGGTTAGATGGTGATAATAATCTACCATCAATAATAGAGTGCTGGCGATCGTGATGGTGACGACCTTCCAGTCGAAGGTCAGCTTTTCGCCAAGGAGATATCTCATAGAAGCCACAGTGAAGCATTAGTAGGGAAAGCCAGATTGATTTCCATTGGGTCCCAGTAGTAGGGCTATTTTATCAGCGTCACGGATGAGCTCAAATCCCCAGTTGGCAATGAGCAGCAACGCTGTGCATAGCGCCAGCGAAACGATTAACCTCCCGGTTGAGGATTCATCCCAGCGCACGCGGAGCGGCGTCCAGCCATTCACCCATACTTGCGCGGCAAGGATTGCAATAAAAGGCACCAGCGCGAGATGGAAACGGTCCTCCGAAAGAATGAAAACGTGCGGCAGGATATACCCGCCAAACAAACACAGCAACAAAATATGCGCCGGTCTCGGGCGAAGGTATGCCAGACCGAGTGCCGAAAGAATAGAAATGATTACGAACGGAAGGAGCAGAATTCCTGCAATGCTCAGGAGAAAGGGCAATGCAATATATCCAAGCAGATTATTGGAATAAAAATAGATCAGCACGCGTTTTTCCAGCCCGAAGAAGAATCCAAGCCGCTTGATGGCGAGCGGGATAACTCGCTGTGGCTGCGCCCGGATGAATTCAAGTGCTTTTTCGGTTCCGATTCGGTCACGCTCGGCGTCATCCAGAATCGGCAGAAGGTCCAGAGAGGGACCGAAGACAAAAGATCCGTTTCCCTGCGGGTGGTAACCGAGATACAGGTTATAGCCCATGGATGTCTCGATCCCGGTCAATTTCTGGTGCAGCAATGAATTTCTGATCATCCACGGCGCAACCGTCAGCACGGATGCGACACCGAGCAATACCGCTCCCCGTTTGTTCTTCAATACGAACCATGCCCAAAGAATCGCCAGTCCTGCAAACGGCAGGATCACCGAGCGGGTGAGGGTCGTGAGACCAAGGAAAAGACCGGCAAGCAGAAAGTGAGCCGGGTTTGATTGCTCGCTGGCTCGGAGGAGAAAGAAAAAAGACGTAAGAAGCAGAACGAAAAATGGGTTTTCGGTTCCGAGACCGAGCGGATAGACGAGCAGCATGGGATAGCAAGCGACCACCCAGGCAGCCAGGCGCGCAGCTCTATCCGTGTTCTTTTCTCTTTCTTCTTTGTTGCTCTGCTTGAGAGAAGAAAGAGGAAAGAGGCGGCGGGCAATCCAGTAGGTCAGCGGTGCCAGCGGCGCGCCGAGCAGGGCTGCCTGCGCCAGGCGAGCGGCGAAGAACCGTGAGAAGTCCAACCCGTTGAAAAAATAAACAATCGCAAGAAAGGTGGGATAAAGCGGCGCACGGAACGAGGTCTGAATGCCAAGGTCCGGATCGTATGACTCCACGCTGGAGAGATCGAAATCCACGAAAGCGGCAAGCTGGTTCAAGTCCTCCTGCGCGTACCAGCGGAAGCCATTGCCCGAAGCAAGACTGCGTGCCAGCATATCGTACTGGAACATGTCGTCGAGCCCAATCCCCAGACCGCGCGCCAGCAGTACGGGGATCACTCTCAGGATCAGCGCGAAGATAAAAATGCGCAGTGCAAAGGACTTACTGCCTGTCTCAGCTATCGGTGAATGTCTCATGTCAAGTCGATTGCACGGATATGGTAAACAGAAAAACGGATTGCGTCGATTGTACATGTATCCACGCAATCCGTGCTCTGTGGCTGAAGAGGGTCATGCCGGCTGGTGTATTTTTGCTTTGAGCTTTTCTATTCGCCGCGCCAGGTAGGGCATGAAATAGCCCTGATATTTTTCCCAGAGCTCAGGCCGCATCCAGTCCAAACCGGAGACACGGCCGCGGCACTTGGGGCTGCCACAATAGCAATCAAACTCATCGTAGGGAGTGCCGTCACACATGGCGTAATCGAATGTGAGCTCTTCGCCTGCCATAATGTCGCGCATAGCAATCAATCCGATCTGCCCGGTGAAGCCAACGTTGGGTTCACACGAGTGGTTGAAACAATCGGTGGGCTCGAGCGGCAGGGGCGCTTCCAGGTATAAGCCCTCCTCAATTTGAAGGATGCGCTGGGTGAAATACGGCATATTCGGGTCGAGTTCATGTTCTGCAACGATCCGTCCGCCCCACATGCAGATCAGCTCGCCTTTCTTGATCGGCTCGCGTGCAAACACGCCGCAGCCGCCTTTTTCCTCGAATTCGCCCGAGTCACATTTCGGATTTAGATGAGAATAATACTGACCGGTCATTCTGTCCTTTCGTCTTGGTGAAGGCATCTCGCCCATAGTGATGGAGGAGTCAAAGTCTCCAAACTTTGCCTGGACTGGAGTGGTTAACTCCACGTTCATGCAAACAAAAACAGTCAAAGCACAACAGCTCTGAACCACTGTGTTGACTGCACGTACCTTAAGCAGTCCCGCCGCCTCACCAAGTAGTAGTTGGAGGGCGGCGGAAGCCAGATTTTATTCGTGGCGTAAATTAGTAAATGGGCACAAGCATTTCTTCATTCACACTCGTGCGAGTCTATCCGATAAAATCTCCTTTGTAAGGTGGACGCAATTGTAACGGGTTAAGTCATGATGTCAATCTTTTCAGAGTCATCAATTTTGGAGCGTATTATCATTTCCATAAGCCTTTTTTATAGGAGCGCGAGCCGATTCTGAGAAACAGCTAAGAAATTTATGGAAACCCCGAAGTCGCCTCTATTTATTTTCACCTTCCGTATCCGAGCTCTGCGAGGAAAATCGCTGCGCCAGGACGATCGGCAGGAACGTGATCAGGATGACGAACATAGCCACCACATTCGTCACGGGGCGGTCTCGCGGCCGGGTCAGCTGCGAAAAGATCCAGATCGGCAGCGTGGTCTGCTGGCCGGCTGTAAAGGTGGTCACGATCACTTCGTCGAAGGAAAGGGCGAATGCCAGCATCCCTCCGGCGAGCAGCGCGGTGGCGATGTTGGGGAAGACAACATACCGGAACGTCTGGAATCCATTCGCGCCCAGGTCCATCGAGGCTTCGATCTGCGAACCCTGCATGCGGCGGAAACGCGCCAGCACGTTGTTATAGACCACCACGACACAGAACGTGGCATGACCGATCACGATGGTCCAGTAGGAGAACGGAATGTCCAAGCCGCCGATCGCCGTGCGCAGGGCAATGCCGGTTACGATTCCGGGCAGGGCGATGGGCAGCACCAGCAGGAAGGAAATCGCTTCCCGCCCGAAGAATTTGCTGCGGTAGACGGCGGCTGCAGCAAGCGTACCCAGCACAAGCGCCGACAGGGTCGCCACCGCTGCCACTTGAAGAGAGAGCGTCAGCGCTCGCCACAGATCGGGGCGCCTCAGCGCCGCGCCGAACCACTGGAACGTAATTCCCGGCAGCGGAAACGTGTATGTGGTCTCGTCGGGCGTCAGGGTATAAAGGAAAATGATGAAAATGGGGAAATGCAAAAATAGAAGCGTGCCGATGGCAGCAATTTTTAATCCCCACGAGGCTCGTGGTCTGGAGTACGTCTTAGATGGCATCGAACGCTCCCAGTCTGCGGGCAATCAGCAGATAGACGATCATTATCAGCACAGGCCCCATCGTCATCGCCGCGGCAAGTGGAATGTTACCTGCCGTCCCCTGGTACGAATACACTGCCTGACCAATGAAGAACTTTGAGTTCCCCAGTGAAAGCGGCACAATAAAGTCACCCAGGGTCAATGAGAACGTAAAGATCGAACCGGCGACGACGCCAGGAAACGCCAGAGGCAGAATCACCGTACGGAAGGTTTGAAACGGCTTTGCGCCCAGATCGCTGGAGGCTTCCAACAGCGATGCCGGCACACGCTCGAGCGAGGTCTGGATGGGGATGATCATGTACGGCAGCCAGATATAGGCAAACACAATGAACATTCCAATGGGAGAGAGTGCCAGGGAGGAGCCGCCAATGCTCTCAAAACTGAGTAGCCAGTTCAAGACGCCGTCCAAATGCAGAAGGTTGATAAACCAGGACAGGATCCCTTCTTTCGCCAGGATCAGCTTCCAGGCATAGACGCGCACCAGATAGCTGGACCAGAGCGGGATGGTCACAGCAATGATCAACCAGGTCTTCATGCGGGGAGAGGCAAATTTCGCAATGTAATAAGCGAGGGGAAATGCGACGATTGCATCGGCAACCGTCACAGCAGCGGCCATGGTTGCCGTCCGGGCAAAGATCTCCAGGTTGGCAGGCTCAAAGAGCTGGGCATAGGTCCGAAGTGTAAACTCGCGGACCACCAGTCCGGTGAACTCTTCGAGATAATAAAAACTATTGATAAGAAGTGCAAACAGGGAGCCGAGATACACAACCAGCATGAAAAGCATCGGCGGTCCCAACAAGAGTAATAGTACAAACCAGGGACGCTGATAGAGATACGTCGAAACCCGGGTCAACATTCTCAGCCTCCCACGCGATTCATATGGTCCCGGTGCCAGTGCAGACGAACTTTTTGCCCCCTGGCTGCCAGCACATCCATGGACGTGGTCTTCAGGTTTTGCTCCACGACAACAAGGTCGGCGCCGCCCTCGATCTCGACCAGGTAACGGGTGAACAGGCCAAGGTACACCACATCTCGCACGATACCATCTATGCAAAGCATGTCTTTTTCCGGCTCCCGATTGGCGGCATCTAAATAAATTTTCTCCGGCCGGATGGAGAACATCTCGGTGGAGCCCGTCATGCGCCTGGCGACCTCTCCGCTGACCAGATTGGATGTGCCCACAAACCCGGCTACAAAAGGCGAAGCAGGTCGCTCATAGATTTCGGATGGCGTGCCCACCTGCACAATCCTTCCTTCATTGAACACAGCCATGCGATCGCTCATGGTCAGCGCTTCCTCCTGATCGTGTGTCACGAAGATAAAGGTAATTCCAACCCGCTGCTGGATGGACTTCAGCTCGACCTGCATCTGTTGCCGAAGTTTTAAGTCCAGCGCGCCGAGCGGCTCATCCAGCAGGAGCACCCTGGGATGATTGATCAGGGCTCGCGCCAGGGCAACTCTCTGGCGCTGTCCGCCGGAGAGCTGCGAGGGCTTGCGTTGACCAAAACCGGGCAGGCGCACCAGGTCCAGCATTTCTTCGACCTGCTGGTACCGCTGTGCCCTGGCAATCCCCTTGACCATCAATCCATAGGCGATATTGTCCGCAATGGTCATATGCGGGAACAAGGCATAATCCTGAAAAACGGTGTTTACGTTTCGCTCGTACGGCGGCAGGTTGGAAACATCCTGCCCGTATAAAAAAATGCGCCCGGCGGTGGGGTTGTCGAAGCCTGCGATCATGCGGAGGCAGGTGGTTTTCCCGGAACCGGAGGGACCCAGCATGGAAAAGAACTCGCCGTCACGGATCTCCAGGTCGACCTGATCCACGGCCTTCACCTCCCCAAAATAGCGACTGACATTGTCAAAGCGGATGGCAGGCGTTGCTGAATTTGTCATCTAAAATTGCTCGCTTGAGGTTTTGACTTATTCTCGTTAAGGACATCAGGCGAGGCGCTGTCCTGCCTCGCCTGATGTTCAATCTAAAGTTTCGAATTAACGACCACCGATCACGGCTACATACTGCGTGACCCATTCATGGTACGGAACACATTGCGTATTAGGATCGGTGTCGCCACAATCACCGCTGGGCGTACGCCACCACACGATCTGATCGAAATTGTTCAACCCATTGTTGACACAACCGTCGGGTCCCAGCAGTTCATTGCCCTCGCATGCATCCAAACGGACAGGGATGTTCTGGAACCAGGCAGCCAGGTCACCCTGTACTTTCGGATTAAGCGACCATTCCATCCACTTGTATGCGCAATTTGGATGCGGAGCGTCGACGTGTAACATGGTTGTATCTGCCCACCCTGTCGCACCTTCCACGGGAACGACCTTCTCGATCGGAGCGCCTCCTGCCTTCAGGAGGTTTGCCTGGAAGGGCCAGGAGCCGGAGGCAGCCACGCCTTCATTAGTGAAATCGTCCATCTGAACGAAGGCATCGTGCCAGTAACGGTTGATCAATTGACGCTGCTCGCGCAGAAGATTGATCGCAGCATCGAACTGCTCACGGTTCAAGGCATAGGGATCCTCGATTCCCAGTTCGGGATTGTGATACTTCAGGTAAAGAGCCGCATCTGCGACATAGATGGGACCATCGTAGGCTTGAATGCGTCCTGCGTTCGACTCGCCATCGGGCAGGTTCATCTCTTCAAAAACCACGTTCCAGCTCGTGGGCGGTTCATCGCCAAAAACTTCCGTGTTGTACATTAGAATATTCTGACCGGATGAGTATGGAACGCCATAGTGCTCCGCAGTGCCATCCCCATCGGTGTCGACCGTATGCCAGGGTGCGTTCTGCAAACGAGGATCGATTTCACTGTAGCTGGGGATCAGGTCAATGTTGATTTCCTGCACGCGCCCGCCGGAGATCAGACGGTTCGAAGCATCGCCGGAAGCGGTGACCAGATCGAAACCACCCTCGTTCATCAGCGCCACCATCTCGTCGGAGGTTGCGGCGGTCTTGTTGGTAACCATGCACTGGGTCTCCTCCTCGAATTGGGTGACCCAGTCAAAGTTAGGATCGGTCTCCCCTCGCTCGATGTAACCAGCCCAAGAGATGATCGAAAGCTCTCCTTCCCCCTCGCCAATTTCCTGCAAAGGCCCGCCAGCCTCCGGGGTGGCTGCGGTGGCGCCGCAGGCGGAAAGCACCAGGCTGGTCAGAACGATCAACGATACTAGAATAGACCATTTGGTCTTCATAACTCTCTCTCTCCTTGGTAAATTGAATTGGAATCAACACGAACAAAAAAGCTCTACAGTGCTATATAGCCAGACCACCTCCTTCTCTCATGATGAAGAATACACCGCGAGCTGCAATTGGATGCGTTCACTCTTGATTATAAGTAGCAGATGCACCGCAAGCAATCGGGAATTTCCGATAGTGACAAAAGATGTCTTCTAGACAACTCTTCTCCCGAAGGGCTGAGAGTTGGTTCGTTGAAGACTCCTGTGGCTCATCCGGAAGCCAGCATAACCATGGCACGGAATCCGTTGTACGCTGACGCCATTTCCTCTACCGTAAGAGACACGCGTGTGCCATCCCGTTTTGTAAAGGGGATGCGCGTGGCGCGGTCGGCCATATCGGAAGTAAAGAATTCGATAGTGACGGTAACGGGCATATCAAGCACAAACGGCTCGGGGACATCGCCGCGCGCGAGCCGCCCGACGGCACGTTCTGCGCCTATACATATCGCCTCATGCGCGACAGGTGGGGCAAGACATTCCGCGGCAAAACGGCCTGTTGCCTGTTTGACGATGGCTGTCTCCACATTCCCGAGGAGTTCGACAACCTGTGCGCATGCGGTTTGATCTCCGGATACCATAATGACCGGCGCCCCAAAATGTCCGGCGACGGCTGCGTTGAGACCGTATTCACCCGTCAAAAGCTCATTAAGCCAGACGTTCGCCACCGTACGCGACGACCAGGTGTGGTCAAGGATCGCATCCGGCGATCCGTTGCGGGCGTGATAGCCGATGAACATTACCCCGTCAACTGTCTCGCCGATGCCCTGCATCATCGAGAACGGAGAAGGGCTGCCGGTGTTCAGGCGGGCGCGCGGATCAAGCTCCTCGATCAGAATATTCGACCCATTCCAGTGCCCGTCCGCCACGATGACCTCCTGCGCACCGGCGTCGTACGCGCCGCGGATCGCGGCATTGACGTCCTGAGTCATCAGCCTTCGAAAGCGTGCATATTCTGCGTGGCCTGGCGTTACCTGGTCCCAGGTCGTGACGCCGGTCACTCCTTCCATATCGGTTGCAATTAGAATTTTCATCATCTATTTCCTTGTCGAGTTAAATCATCTGTTTCCCTGAGCGAGGATTTTGCCGTCCAACGCTCAGCCAGCCTGCCGAGCAAGGGATAACGGTAGTCGTCTCCTTTTAAGAGGCGGTAGCCAGCCCACTGTCCCAGGATGTGCAAAAGAGGCACCAGCAAGATCAGGAGGGTGGACACCAACAGCACCATACCGAAAAGCAGTAGTCCTAATACTCCGATAGGCGCATCGAAGCTTTGCGTTTCCATTGTCTCGATCCCGACGATCAAGAGAGCCAAGCCGATCAAATAGAAGAAAAACGCCATAAAGGAAAGAACTGTTGTGCCTGCCTGATAAAGAAGCGTCTGAATAGACTGTAGTTTCAAGAAAGCGCTACGTCCCCCCTGGAAAGTCCATGCTGTCAGCGGCGCGAGCATGCCCCAGAGAAATATGAGGATGCTGAAATGTCCCATCGCAGCGACCCAGCGGAATTCGTGATCCTCATGTAACCATGGTCCGTCCGTCGGCTTATCAGGAGGAACATGT
>DATHTH010000059.1:0-3471 GCA_035463495.1 Anaerolineales bacterium
CTCGACCGTCTCCTCTCTTTCAGCATGATCGTGGGGATTGGATTTTTATTGCTCGTTTCCCTGGTGGTGACCGCCGGGCTGTCCGCAGTTCAGGAGACCCTGGGGGATGCCTTTCCCATCCCGGAATTTGTCCTGCAGCTCGTCAACCTGGTCATCTCGCTGGGAGTGATCACGGTCCTGTTTGCGCTCATCTTCAAGTTTCTCCCGGACGTTCGGCTCGCCTGGCGCGATGTCTGGATGGGAGCGTTCGTCACGTCCGTGCTCTTCTCGCTCGGCAAGACCCTGATCGGCATCTATCTGGGGAACAGCGCCGCGGCCTCCACGTTTGGCGCGGCCGGGTCACTGGTGCTACTGCTGCTCTGGATCTATTACTCCGCACAGATCCTGTTCTTTGGCGCAGAATTCACGCAAGTCTATGCAAACCGGTATGGATCGAAGATGCTTTTGGAAGGGGGAGAAAGCAAAGATCAAGTTTTTCGACCGGTCCTGCCAGCTGCCGCGTCGACGACCCTTTTCGCGGGAGAACGGCAGCTGGAAAAAGAGAACCGGGAGACCGCGCGTATTCTCCTCGGGGTGATCGCCGCCTCCTTTCTCGCAGGAGTGCTGACAAGGTTTTTCGGACCCAGGAAAAGGTCATAATCTCTGCTCCGGGCCGGTGAGAATTGGCGACTCACTCCACCAGGCGGGCGTAGTGGGTTGCATACATGAACCCCATGCTACGGCCGGGATTTCCGCCCGGGGAAACAGGAAGCGGCCAGGGAACCGGCGCATCGGGCTCGGGCAAAAGGGAAGCAGGCAGGGAGTCCCCAAAAACAGGCTGCGCCCAGGTCATGACCGCCGCAACGATCCATTCATCATTCCCCGATGGAGGCCAACTCTCTTTTCCGTCGTGCGTTGAATATTGGAAGAGCAGGGTCCTGAGAAGGGCGTAGTTCCCTAACGCGAATACGCTTTCGAACCCGAGATGGTCGGCTGCAAAAGCAATCGTCACGTTCGGCGCCAATCCCTCGTAGATGTAATTTGTATAGGACGGAGGCCAGACAGGTCCGGGCTCGGCTCGATATTGATCCGCCAGGTAAAGACCTCCCAAGCCGTGACCGTTCCAGGTGATGCCTGCCGGCATAATCCCAACCGGATTCCGTTTTCTGCCCGGCTGCAGTCTTTGCCAGTCGTCTTCGCTGCCCGAGCTGCTTAATTGAAAGCGGTGATCGTTTGGAGCACCACCCCAGTTTTCCTCACCCCAAAACTTCGCCTGGACTTTTACGACTTCATTGACCGTCTCAAAATCTTCATCAAGATACGCGACGCTCATGAGCGCCCATCTCCCATGCGAGGGCAGGTTCGCCATACCCAGGAGCGCCTGGTCTTCGACTGTATTGCCATCCTCCCACCCATATTCTCTTACGACTTTGTTCAGCGCTGCCAGTAATTCGGCGGGGCGGTAATCGAGGATATTCGCGGTCACCGCGATCAGCGGTATATTTCGTTCTCCCCATTTCCGGTCTTTGCTTGGCGTGACTTCGGTCCATGTCTCAACGGCTTCAGGGACTCTGTCCAGCTCGGCTTTTGCCTCATCGATCATGGCTTGATCGTCTGTTCTCATGCCGACGATCGCTTTTGCAAACATGACGCGTGTGGTCTGAATATCGCCGCTGCAATCTGCTTCGCGGGTATCACCGCCGGCAGTACAGGGCAGCTCACCTACAATATCCATAGGTTTATTTGCCCATTCCACCAATGAATCCCATCCGGGGTTATTGGTAGGGATCTGAGCAATTTCGGCAGGCGTCAGCCAGATGCCGCCCTGTTCATAGGCGAGGTCAACCGGTCCTATATCTGCCGCTGGAGGCAATGTGGCTTCCACCAGCATCGTGGGGGATGGCGTCCTCGTCACGTCGCTGCTCGCGATATTGGTAGAGGGACTCCGAAGATTGAGAACGTAAAAGCTTATGAAAATTCCAACGCTCAGAAAAACAATGACTGCAAGAATATAGAAATTTTTCCTCTTCATAATCATCCGGGGTGCTTATGTCAAAAATAGGTGACAAAGACAATGCCCAATTTTGAGAGCAGATACATGGATCACGGCTGCTCCGTCGCTCATTCGAGAATTCCTCGGTTGCTTGAGCGGAGAAATACCTGGGGCAGAAAAGTATACCCGAGAATTTGACCCATGGTTTTGAGTCTCACGTTTCCATAAGGAATCATCTTCCATGAATACAGCCGCTGCTCACCAGGTGCTCAGACGGCATCTACGATGGAGCTGACCGCAAGGATCATTTCAGATAGGGGCATTCAGCAGACTGAGTATTTTCGAATCGTTTCCCCCTATATTCCCCGAAGAGCAATAACCATGCGAACGCGTCCTCAAGCGTAACCGGGCTCGCGCCAGGTTGGAGGCCCCTCTTGGGTCGCTCTGCACCGAGCACGGAACCACAGGGCGAGGATCAGGCTACCAGGATCCTGCCTTTGGTTCCTACAGCTTAATCTTATGCCCTAGTGTGTACTTGTTAGGCGCAATCCGACAATGCCGGCGATCAGCATGACCAGGGAAACGAGCTTGACGGCATCCCGTGACTCACCCAGCCACAGCATCCCCACAATGGCTGTCCCGGCAGCGCCGATGCCTGTCCAGACCGCATAGGCAGAGCCTACAGGAAGTGTCCTGAGTGACTGTGCAAGTAAGAACATGCTCAGCAGTAAGCTGATCACAAACCCGACTGTCGGAACCGGCCGTGTAAAGCCTTCGGATTGCTTCAACAGGAGGGCCCACACCATTTCGAGCAGCCCCGCAATGAAAAGAAGAACCCACGCCATGCGATATGCTCCTTTTGAAGAGGTCGTCCTCTTCACCAGATGATCTGCGTTGGGTCGTCCCAACGCAGCCACGTATGATGATGAACAGGATCGACATCAGGTTCTGGGCAAAGGCCGAATAGATCGCGCCCGGTAGTCTTCGATCCGCCACAATTCATCGGCCTAATTAGATTGTAAAGTCAAATTTACCCAAATACAGGTACACTGTCCCCACGCATTCCGTATGGCTTTGTCTGGCTAAGTTCAGGTAGCATTTCCTTCACCAGGTCAAAGCATCACAGAATTACAACGAAACTTGATCGAGGGACACGCGCTGTGGCTGTATTACGAATTTCCGCAAAAACGAACCTACTCATCACAACCAGAACGATCGCTGGGATGATCCATAAACATAACCATGCCGAAGTCCAGGCCCTTGGCCGTTTTTCCATCCGGCGCGCCGAGCAGGCCATCGCTAGGGCGGCGACTCTCCTGGATATGGAGGGCATTAAAATTGCCTACAAGTACAGGATAATCGAGCCTGACGTAGACGGGAATGAAAAGGCAGGCATCCGGTTCCTGATCAGGGTGGTTGAAGAACCAAGTTCCCGGCCTTGACCGGCGGAGCGTTTTTACCGAAAGTATGTGATCATGTTTTGTATCTGAAAGCATAGC
>DATHTH010000060.1:0-5482 GCA_035463495.1 Anaerolineales bacterium
AAGCGGATATCATCTTCGTCAGCGTGAACACACCGACTAAGACCTTCGGCCAGGGCGCCGGGCGCGCAGCCGACCTGCAATTCTGGGAGAAGACCGCCCGCCAGATCCTGGAAAACTCCACCTCTTCCAAGATTGTGGTGGAAAAGAGCACACTTCCCGTGCGGACCGCCGAGGCGATGGAGCGCATCCTCAACTCGAACGGAAACGGTCTGCATTTTGATGTGCTCTCCAACCCCGAATTCTTAGCCGAGGGGACGGCTGTGCGCGACATGGAGAACCCCGACCGCGTCCTGATCGGCGGCCGCGAGACGGCATCCGGTCAAAAGGCAGTGCAAAAGCTGGTGGAGATCTATGCCAACTGGGTCCCGCGCGACCGCATCATTACGACTAATCTCTGGTCGAGTGAGCTGTCCAAGCTGGTGGCGAACGCCTTCCTGGCTCAGCGCATCTCCTCGATTAACGCCATCTCGGCCCTCTGCGAGAAGACCGAAGCGGACGTCAGCGAGGTAGCGAATGCCATCGGGCGGGACGCGCGCATCGGCAAGTACTTCCTGCGCGCCAGCGTCGGCTTCGGCGGCTCGTGCTTCAAGAAGGATATCCTGAACCTGGTCTATCTGTGTGAGTACTACGGCTTGCCCGAAGTCGCTCGCTACTGGGAACAGGTCGTCAGGATGAACGAGTTCCAGGAAGCGCGTTTTGCGTCGAACATGGTCACGTCCATGTTCAATACCGTCGCAGGCAAGCGCATCGCCTTATTCGGGGCGGCATTCAAAGCGCACACGAATGACACACGCGAATCACCCGCCCTGGAGGTCTGCCGGGCGCTGCTGGAGGAACAGGCGAGTATCGTGATGACGGATCCGCACGCCCTCGAGAATGCGTGCTATGACCTGCGCGAGCTCGCCAGCCGGGTCATCTTCGAGCCGGATCCATACACGGCTGCAAACCGGGCGCATGCCATCGCCATTCTGACGGAATGGCCGCAGTACACCGAGCTGGACTTCGAGCGCATCTATCAATCCATGGTCAAGCCAGCGTTCATCTTCGATGGACGGAACCTGCTCGACCACCGGAAGCTGTATGAGATCGGGTTCAATGTCTATCCGATTGGCAAGGCGCCGCTCACACGGCTTAACAGGTCTGAAACCGTGCCTGTATAAGCCACAAACGCACCGCAAACGACAGAGAGACTGGTGAGACCAGTCTCTTTTTGTTTTGGGGTATGATTGGCAGGTTCGAGACCATCCAAGGGGATGTCTCGATCAGAACGACGTTGGAAAGGAAGACCGGTTTGTCACGTAAGAGAATTATTCTTGTCACGGCTGGGATCATGCTCAGCCTGTTTTTAGCCTCGATGGAATCCACGGTGGTCACGACCGCCATGCCGACAATTGTCGGGCAGCTGGGCGGGCTGGAGCACTACTCGTGGGTCTTTTCGGCGTTCATGCTGGCCTCTACCACGGCGGTCCCTCTCTATGGAAAGCTCTCGGACCTGTATGGCCGTCGCAGATTATATGTCTCTGCCATGGTTCTATTCCTGGTAGGCTCGGTCTGGTGTGGCATGGCGACCAGCATGACCACGCTCATCTTTGCGCGTGCCGTGCAGGGCATCGGTGCAGGCGGGATTATGCCGCTGGCGTTCATCCTGATCGGGGAAATGTTCACGCTCGAGCAGCGCGCCAGGATGCAGGGTCTGTTTTCGGGCGTCTGGGGAGTTTCGTCCATCGTGGGACCGCTGCTCGGCGGTTTCATCGTGGACCGGCTTTCCTGGCACTGGATCTTCTATATCAACATTGTCCCTGGTTTGCTCGCCGGGGCGCTGGTCGCCCTGGCATGGCGCGACCAGCACGGACACGGGCAGGAGCGGCCAGCCATCGATTATGCCGGCGCGGCGCTGCTGACAGCCGGTGTTGTGATGCTGCTGCTTGGCTTGATGGGAAGCGGAACTTCCAGGTTGGTCTTGATCGCCGGGGCGTTGCTCCTGTTCATTGCCCTGTGGTGGGTGGAGCGCCGCGCCGCGGACCCTGTCCTGCCGATAGCCCTGTTCGGCGACCGGTTGTTTGCGACCGCCACGGCTCACGGTGTGCTGACGGGCTGGGCACTGTTCGGCAGTGTTTCCTTTATTCCGCTGTTTGTGCAGGCGGTGCTGAGGACGTCCGCGACGCAGGCCGGCATCACGCTGACCCCGCTGCTCCTGGGCTGGGTGCTGGCAAGCATTATCGGCACACGTTTAATTCTCGTCGCTGGCTATCGACGGCTGGGACTGATCGGCACCGCCGTGTTCACGGTCGGCGCGTTCTTGATGTCGCAGGCAGGCATGAATACTAGCCAGCCGATCTTGATGGCATTCGCCACGCTGATGGGCATCGGCATGGGACTCTCGGTCCCCTCCTTCCTGATCGCGGTGCAGAGCACCGTCAGCCGGCCCCAGCTCGGCACGGCAACAGCCACGCTTCAGTTCAGCCGCTCGATCGGCGGGACGCTGGGGGTCAGTGTGATGGGCGCAGCCCTGAGCACCCGGCTGGCCTCGAACCTCGTCGAAGCCCGCCTGAATCCTGACATGGTCCGGCAGCTGCTCGATCCGCTGCGACGCGCGGAGGTCGTCATCGCCGAGGGGGCGCGGGCGGCAATGGCTGACGCGATCCACCTCGTGTTTGTGATCGCCTTTGCGGCAGCCGCGTTGGCGATGGTGAGTGTGCTCTTTACGCCGCGCAGAGAACTGACTGATCAGCAGCGCGAACGCGGGCCCTCACCCGTCAGCGCGGACTGAGCGTGCCCGCCCTGAGTCATGAGGAGCCAGGGCCCCAACATATACGCCAATCAACACCAGCACAGATCCGGCAAGGAACGTGAGGGTCGGGGTTTCACCGCCGAGCAGGGCTGCGGTCACCACGGTCACCAGCGGCGTGAGCACACCTATATAGGAGGTGGCGGTCGCGCTCCAGCGCGAAAGCAGCCAGACGATCAGCACAAAGCCAACGATCGAGCTCAGGATCAGCCAGCCCAGCGCCAGCCAGGTGGGGGTCAGCGAGGGCAGGCCGCGCGTCTCCCCCGCCAAAAAGGAAAGAAGCAGCAAAAGGGCCGCCGCGAGCCCCATCCCCACGACGTTGGTCGCCATGGGATTGCTCCTCGGGTAATGCCTGACGATGATCCCGGACAGTGCCGCGCAGATCACTCCCCCCAGCACCGCACCCAGATAAACAAGTGGGACATCGAAGCGGAGCTGCTCGAGAAACACCACGCTGATCCCGGCAATCACGATGAAAGCCCCAAGCAAGCCTCTAAACGTTAGTTTTTCCTGACCGATCAATGCCGCGATCAGCTGGGTGAACAGCGGGATGGTCGCGAACATCACCGAGGCTGTCCCGGCGCTCACCCGGGTCAGCGCCCAGTAGAGAAACCCGAAATTGAGGGCAAAGGAAAAGATGCCGAACAACGCCGCCCCGGTCAGCGCCCTGCCCCGAGGCAGGGAAATGCCCCGAAGGCGGACGATGCCAAACAGCAGGGAAGAGGCGATGATAAAACGAAGGGACGCGCCCCAGAAGGGGGGCAGCTCCTGATTGCTAAACCGGACTGCCACGAAGTTCACCCCCAGGAAGATGACAGCCCCAATAAAGGCGATCAGCGTGTTGCGGTCCAACCGGGGCTGATTTTCCATCATGTAGAGAAGTATACTCTGGTTAGCGGTATGCACGGAAACAAGCACACAGGTATAGATTCATGCCTGCGGACCACCGCTGCCGGGCCCTCTATTTTGGTGTATGATTGCTCCTATCATTTCCCTACATACAACGGAGGAGAGTCATGAGCCTTGTCAAAATCTCGCAAGCCCAAGGGCGCGTCCCGGTGACGGTATTCCATTTGCAGGACCGCGTCAACCTGGGGAACTTTAACCAGCTGGAAGAGGCAGCCAGGGAAGCGTATAACAACGGCACGCGTGACCTGGTCCTCGACCTGAGCCAGACTCCTTCCCTCACCAGCATCGGCATCCGCGCCATTGTGATCATCCATAAGATGCTTTCGTCCGATGGCGAAAAACACCTGAAGATCGCCAATGCTATGCCTTACATCCGTGAGATGTTGGATATCGCCGGCGTGACTCAAGCGATTGAGATTTACGATTCGGTGGATGGGGCGGTGGCTTCTTTTTAGGGAACCCGGGCTCACATGACAAAAAGGCTGGCAATTGCCAGTCTTTTGCTTTCTCCACCCGTAACAAGATTCGTGGTTTGAAGGTGGGAATTTGAGCTTAATCACACGAATGTGTGACAAAAAGCACTTGGGCAAATCCCTCGCGGCAGACTAATATGGATATAGAAAATCAAATAGACCACATAACGATGGATTCGCGACTCGTATAGAGTCGCGAAGTCAGGGATGCCTGGACCCGGAGGTGAAATCTGGTCGCACAGCCCCTCTGGGGTGTAGTCTCCGGCGAGCAATAGCGAAACCGACCCGATTTGTCGAGTCGGTTTTTTCCATTTTGGATCAAGCAGAATGGATGTTGGCATTCGCTCATATACGCTATCGCCCTAACGTTCCATGATTACCCACAGAAGAAGATCGGACTATCATAGCCAGGAGGACAGAATGCTTTCCAGACGAGATTTTTTGAAACTCTCAGGGGCCGGCTTGCTTTCTCTGTATGCCACTTCACGCGGCAAGCTCACACTTCGAGCGCAAGCGCAGATCCCCGGCGGGACATTGGACCCGCACGATGTTCCCAAGTTCGTCAGCCCTCTGTTGATTCCGCCGGTCATGCCCAGAGCCGGGACGATCAGAAAAAGGAGGGGCAAGAACGCCGATTACTACGAGATCTCGATGAAGCAGTTCGCCCAGCAAATCTTGCCGGCTGGCTTGCCCCCGACAACGGTCTGGGGTTATGGCGCGGTGAGGTCCGCGAGCAAAAAAGGCTTGCTGCTCCACAATGCGCCATCCCTCACCATCGAAGCGCAGGCGGGCAGACCGGTGCAAATTAAGTGGATCAATGATCTTGTTGATGCGAGCGGAAACTACCTGCCCCACCTGTTGCCCGTCGATCAAACCCTGCACTGGGCAAACCCACCCGGGGGTATGCATGGACGCGATACTCGTCCACATTTCGAGGAGACGCCCGGCTCCTATACCGGTCCCGTCCCCATCGTCACGCACGTGCACGGGGCGGTCGGTGTCGGCGATGAGTCGGACGGCTATGCCGAAGCCTGGTATCTGCCAGATGCTAATAACATCCCTACCGGCTATGTCACCGAAGGCACATGGTACGGCTTCTTCAAGAACAAAGCCGCGAGTAGTTATGGCGCCGCCTGGGGGCCGGGATTTGCCACCTTTGAATATCCAAACGACAATCGCGCCTCCACCATCTGGTACCACGACCATGCCCTCGGCATGACGCGCCTCAACGTATATGCCGGGCCGGCTGGCTTCTACATCGTCCGCGGCGGGCCCGCCGGCGATGATGCGGTTCTCGACAGCCGCTCGGGCA
>DATHTH010000061.1:0-5870 GCA_035463495.1 Anaerolineales bacterium
GGCTGCGGGACAGGGCGCCTACTCATCCCTTTCCTGCGAGCAGGCCTGGAGGTCGATGGTGTGGATGTCTCGGGCGATATGCTGGCTTACTGTGAACAGACCGCGCGTCGTGAAGGATTATCTCCCCGATTGTACAGGCAGGCCCTGCATCAATTGGACTTACCGCGTCAATACCAAACGATCGTTGTCTGCGGCGCCTTTGGCATCGGCGTGAGTCGTGAACAGGATTTCATTGCGTTACAGCGTTTCCATCAACATCTGTTGCCTGGCGGGATCTTAGCGCTCGAAATCTATGTTCCTTATGCAGATACCAAAGTATGGCCTTTATGGCGTAAGGATGCCCGTGCGGACCTGCCCGAACCATGGCCCGAGCACATTGGGAAAGCTCCCGAGGATGACCGGGAATATGATCTCATCTACCGGTTGGCGGCTGTGGATCCCCTTGCGCAGCAGACAATAGGGGAGATGCGTATGCTTCTCTATAAAGACAGGCAGGTTATGGAAGATAAGATATATCCACTCACCTCAAACTATTACTTTCGAAATGAAATGCGTATGCTGCTGGATCGAGCCGGGTTTAAGATCGAGGCAGAAAAAGGCGACTGGACGGATCAGAATGCAACCGCCGACCATGATGTGATTGTGTTTTTTGCCAGGAAATGATCTGCAGAGCATAAACACGCCTACAGCGTGAGGATGACCAGTAACGTCACATTGGAAATGTGAGCTATTTAAACCCTCCACTGCTACACCAGGGTTGTACAATGGAATTGTGAAGGATGGGAGAGCCTGTCCGTTCGGCTAGCTCGAACCCTCCTATCGAGAGGGGAGGCTTTGTTGCCTTCTCTTTAGAATGAAGAAGACACAATTTCATTTGGAGAACCCATGAATCCCACGATCAGCATCCGCAATGCCCGCCTGCACAATCTCAAGAATATCAGTCTTGATATACCCAAGAACCAGCTTGTCGTGGTCACCGGACTTTCAGGCTCGGGGAAATCCACCCTCGCGTTTGACATCTTGAATCAGGAAGGCAAGCGTCAGTATATGGAATCGCTTGGACTGGTGACTTGGACCGGCAAACCGCCGGTGGACTCCATCACCGGGCTGTCGCCCTCCATCAGCGTGGACCAGCATCTGACGAATCACAGCCCCCGCTCCACTGTGGGAACTGTTACGGAGGTCTTCACGTACTTGCGAGTCCTGTACGCCCGCCTCGGACATCGTCCCTGCCCGAGCTGTGGCAAGGATGTCCCGCCGCCGACCTCTGAGTTTGCCGAGGAAGGGGAGCAAGTTGCGTTTGACGTTGCCTCGGAAGAGAGCCCGGAGGACACATTTCCCTGTCCACATTGCGGCGCGGCGATTCCCGAGATGGGCATGGCAAATTTCTCGTTCAACAAACCGGCGGGCGCCTGTCCGACCTGCACAGGGTTGGGCGAGGTGCGGCAGGTGATCGTCAGCCGCCTGGTCGATGAGAGCAAGAGTATTGCCGAAAACGCCGTAGAGGGCTGGATCGAGTTCCATGTCAATTATTACAGCCAGATACTGCAAAACGCGGGAAAACATTTCGGCTTCCGATTTGACACCTCGAAAGCGATCAAAGATTACAGCCCCATCGAACGAGACCTCTTCCTGTACGGCACCGAGAGCCCGCAGTTTCTGCGTCACTTTCCAAAGGTCAAGCCGCCTGCCACGGTTGGCAAAGGTCGTTTTGAAGGCGTGGTCACCAACCTGCAGCGCCGGTACGACGAGCATGCCAACAATGCCGCCTACCGCGAAAAGCTCGACCGCTTGTTCACCATTCAGGATTGCCGGGATTGTGAAGGGACGCGCCTGCGCCCCGAAAGCCGCGCAGTAACCGTGGCGGGCGAGACCATCGTGACCGTCTCGCAGCTCTCGCTCAACGACCTGGATCGCTGGGTGCGCAGCTTGCCGCCGCACTTTACTTCAGAAGAAATGCGGATTGCCCAACCCATTCTTGATGATTTGTACGAGCGGATTGGACGCCTGTTGGAGGTGGGCGTAGGCTACCTGTCCCTCGAGCGCTCCTCCCCGACCCTTTCTGCCGGTGAAGCCCAACGCCTGCGGCTGGCAGCTTTACTCGGATCCGGGTTGACGGGGGTGCTCTATGTTCTCGACGAGCCCACGATCGGGCTGCACTCGCGCGATACGCATCGGCTCATCAATGTCATGCGCCGCCTGCGTGATCTGGGTAACACCGTGCTCGTGGTAGAACATGACCTCGACCTCATCGGTGCCGCCGATTATCTGATCGACATTGGTCCTGGCGCCGGCAAACACGGAGGTCAGGTTGTCGCCGCGGGGTCGCCAATGGAAGTTGCCAGTACGGAAGGCTCGCTTACCGGTGCGTTTATCGCCGGAACCGCAAAGGTGCCGATTCCTGAACAACGCCGCCTGCCCGATCGCAAGGCGCTGAGCATCCATGGCGCGCGCCAGTTCAACCTGCAGAACCTGACTGTACGAATACCCCTGGGTTTGTTGGTGGCAGTGACGGGCGTATCCGGCTCGGGCAAGTCGTCCCTCATCTTCGATGTTCTCGACGTGGCGGCCCGTCAACAGTTGAGCGGCACCACGGACATTCCAGGTGAGCATGATTCAATCGAAGGCTGGGAGCACATCGACAAAGTCATCACCATTGACCAGGCGCACATCGGGCGCATCCCGCGTTCGAACGCGGCCACCTACTCCGATACGTTCACGCCCATCCGGGAAGCCTTTGCCGCCACAGACGAAGCGAAAAAGCACAAGATCACCGCGCGCCATTTTTCCTTTAATGTGCCAGGCGGGCGTTGTGAACGTTGTGAGGGTGCGGGCACACTGACCGTGAAGATGCACTTTCTCCCGGATGTCGAGGTCCGCTGCCCGGCCTGTCACGGGCGCCGCTTCAAGCGCGAGACGCTTGCGATCAAGTATCGCGGATACGATATCTCACAGGTCCTCGATATGACAGTCGAAGAAGCCCTGGCGCTATTTACCGACGTGCCCGCGGCGGCTTCACGCCTCAAAGTCATGTCGGATGTGGGGTTGGGGTACCTGCAGCTCGGGCAACCTGCCACCACCCTCTCCGGCGGTGAGGCGCAGCGCGTCAAGCTTGCCAAGGAGCTGGGACGACGGTCCACCGGACGGACTCTTTACCTGCTTGACGAGCCCACCACCGGTCTGCACCCTGCCGATGTCTCACGTTTGCTAATCCTCCTCCAGCGGTTGGTGGATGCTGGGAACAGCGTGATCGTGGTGGAGCACAACCTCGATCTGGTGAAAGCCGCCGACTGGATCATCGACCTCGGTCCCGAGGGCGGTGTGGGAGGCGGCCGGCTGATCGCAGAAGGCAGACCTGAGGATGTGGCGAAGATGGCTGAGTCGTACACGGGACAGTGTTTGAACGAATGGCTCAAGACTCCGCAGCCTCATTAAGTGAAAAACGCCCTGTCATGACAGGGCGTTTTTGTTTTCATATTCGGTTCCAGTTAAGCTGCATTGCCTTTTATGGCTGGTTGACTTCGATGGATTGTACTAGCTGATCAAGCAACGCCAGATTCGGAGAGACGTCGCTATCCGACAGTTGCTCGAAGCGCTGGAGTGCCTCCGTGTTATATGCCTCAATCACCTGACGTTGTGCATCGAAGTCGCTCGGCCATTCCGGGACGGGGATCGCCTGCGGGTTCAAGTTGACAGGCGGCAGGCTGAATCCCTCCAGCTCCATCAGGAACGGCACACTCACCGGATAGCGCACATGGACCAGGTAACGGCCATCGTCTGACAGGCCATAGAACTCGTAGATCAGGCCGTTATTTGTAAAGAAGAAGAAATCTTGCATATACTGTACTAATCCGCGCACGCCCGATCCGCTGGCGAAATCCAGATAAGCCTGGCGGGCGTGCAGAGGCGAGTGCTGGAACCAGGTCACCGGCTCAGGGCGCTGCTCTATCGTTGAGCTGAGATCCTCAATCACATTGATCGGGTAGAGATAATTCTCCAGATTGCCTATCAACTCGTACACGCGTATTGACGGCTGATAGTCGGTATGTGGACGGCTGTAGCCTGGGAACGTAAATTCGGTAAAGGGCGGGTGCGCCTCGTTGACCATCTGCTGTTCTGCGGCTGTTGTTGCCGGGCAAGTTCGCGCCGTGAGGGCATCCGCCAGGGAGGGATCGATACGGAAAGCGATGCCGTTGTACGCTACCTGGCCGTCCACGGCCGGTATCTGAACAGGCTCTGTGCATGCCTGAATCAGAGGCTTGGAACGCGGGTCGAAGCTCGTGGTGGCGCCGTTCACATTGACTCCATAAGGGCCTTCCGCTAGGTTGACGATATTCAGTGGGATCTCGAGCCGGAAGGGGATGCTGTCTGCCTGGCAGTCGGCGCGTTCAGAGACATCCGCAATCAAGCGCACGTAGAACGTCGTCCCTTCACGGTGCAGGCGCATCTCTCCCAACTGGGCGCAGGAGCTCGGCAGGTTCACATCGATGATCGCGCGGACAGGAATGGGGGAACCCACGCCGACTTCTACAGCCACATTGGGAACCTCAATATCGTCCTTGGTGATGATAGTATCGACAGCGGGCTGGGAAGAGGTTGTATTTCCCGTACTCAATTCGAAGCTTGCGGGCGTTCCGTTGACTTCCACCGAGTAGGAACCGGCTGGCAAATTCGTGATATTCAACGGGATCATCATCCGGAAGGGTAGTGAATCTTGAATGCATTCTTCTGCATTTGAAGGCACGGTGGAGAGGCTGATTTCAAAATTCGAGCCGACTTGCTTTTGCTGGAGGAGCGCGATCTGCGCGCAGGTATCTGGCAGGTTGCCGCTCACCAGCACTTGAACAGGAATGGGAGAGCCAACTCCTATTTCCACCTGTACCTGGTCCACCTGCACGGGTTCGTAACCGATGGCAGGCAATTCGGTGGGAGGAAGAGTTTCGACGACTGGCGTTGGTTGTTCACCGGATGAGTCTGTGATAACAAATGGTGAGCAGGCATTGAGCATTAACATCCCTGACAGGGAAAAAACAAACAGAAATTTGCTTATCATGAGCTTCTCCTTGTGCTGCACCCGGAGTCCTGACCGGTTTTTGACCAAAGCAATGACGGCTTTTGGGTGGGAAAGGTTCCCTCTCGGTCGGAAATTCTGAGATGATCTACACAAGACCGGAAGCCTTTGTTGATAAAAACTGCCCAATCTCAAAGACGGATTCGACAGTCAGCAAGAGCGGTTGAGCGTTTGAATGTCACTATGGGGGAGCAACCAGCCAGTGCGGTTCCGCAGCAACCGGGCTGTTCAATGTCTTTATGAAGGCGACGATCTGCGCGATCTGTTCTTGACTTAAGTTCAGCGCCTCCAATTCGCTGTGACCGCGAGGCGCTTCCGGTGCGGTATTGTAGTGATTCAGTACCTCCTCCAGCGTCGCGAACTGTCCTGCATGCATATAGGGTCCGCGGTCGGCGACGTTGCGCAGGGACGGCGGCTTGAACTGGCGTTCCAGCTGATGACCATCCGCAACCATGTACCGCAATTCGCTGCAATCGCTTTCATTTGCATCGCTGTATATGCTCATGCAATTGAACTCATCTGTCATCACCTGCTGGACGCCTTGCGCACGCCCGTAATCGTCGGGCAAGCCTGATGCGGCAGGGACACCCGTGTTGTGAAAGTCATTGTTAGTGAACAACGGGCCGTTATGACAGTCTGTGCATTTAGCTTCACCGATAAAGAGCTTCAAGCCGGCAATCTCCTCCCCGGTGAGGATCTGATCCGCAACAGTGTACTCCCCATTCAGAATGGCTTCTACATACTGATCAAATCGTGACTCACCGGGCGTCAACACACGTTCGTAGGCTGCAATGGATTT
>DATHTH010000062.1:0-2598 GCA_035463495.1 Anaerolineales bacterium
CAGAACACCTAACGGAATGAGGGGCCGGGTCAGGATGGGCATCAGGAACGAGAGGTAGGGCACGAACCAGTGCAGCATCTTTGTAAAAGCCACGGAGGTATTCGCCCATACGTCCACGACCTGGGGCCCCACGCCATAGAGGGATCCATAAGTCATGACATTACGCACAAATAGCCACCACGCGATTGGCAAGAGCGACGCCATGCCAAGTACAAGTCCGTCTCGCAAGAGCGTGCGAATGGATTTTCGATTCTCGATCAGGATCACGAGCTCTGCTGTGACAGTAATTGCCAGCCCTACATAGCGCTGCAGTGGACCCAGCATACTGAACAACACCATCCAGGCAAAGGCAGCATACGAGCGTTTTGTGATGTAATCGTGCACGGCAACCAGAAAGCCAAGTGTCAAGGTCAGATAGAACGGATCTGAGCTGATGTTGGCATGGATACGCAGCGAGGAAATGGACAGGAAAACAAACAGGGTTGCCAGGAAGGCATACAACGGCTTATCCGGAAAGACGCGCGAAAAGATCACCCCGCTTAGAAAAATATTCAACCCGAGTAAAAAGACGTTGAAATACCAGCCAGCCAGAAAGACATCCAGGCCACTCAGCCAGCTGAGAGCTGCCAGGAGGATCGAATACAGCGGTGGCCAGGAAAGAAGAGGTCCACCTTTGTGGTCAAATAGGCCGTTTCCGTCCAGCAGATTCTGCGCCACGGAAAGATATTTGGTGGCGTCAGAAGAAACCCCCGCGCCGTATCTGGACGTAGCTATCCCTCCCAGCAGTATCGCGACGAAAGAAAGGGCGGAAAGAAATATCCAGAATGAGTTCTTTGGGGCCGATGCAGATGTGGACTTCATAACTGAAACGCGGCAATTATAATGGACAGGATGGACAACATTCAGGCCCTCACCATTTCCGATGCGCTGGCGCTGCTTCAGGAAAAGAAAGTCTCCGTCCGTGAGCTGACCGAAGCCTGTTACCGGCAAATCGAGCGGCTTAACCCGCAGCTCAATGCATTCATTACGGTGATCGATCCGCAGGAGACGCTAAAAGCCCAGGTATCCGAAAATAACAGCCGAGCTGCGAACGCCTTGCGCGGGATCCCCTTCGCCCTCAAAGACCTCTTCGATACGGCAGGAATCCGTACAACGGCTGGCTCTACTTTCTTCTCAGAAAATGTTCCTCAAGAGGATGCTTTCGTCGTCGAAAAGCTCAAGCAGGCAGGCGCCATCATCGTGGGGAAAACAAACACCCATGAGATTGCCCTTGGTGTGACCGGGAACAATCCTCATTATGGGACGTCGCGCAATCCGTGGGACCCCAGCCGCATCCCCGGTGGCTCTTCGAGCGGATCGACAATTGCGGTGGCAACCGGTATGGCGCTCGGTGCTCTTGGCACCGACACGGGCGGCTCGATCCGCATCCCGGCCTCATTGTGCGGCGTGGTCGGGTTCAAGCCCACTTTTGGACGCGTCAGCCTGCGCGGTGTCTTCCCCCTCTCATGGAACCTGGATCATGTAGGACCCCTGACAAAATCTGTTCGGGATGCCGCGTTGCTCATGCATCTGATCGCAGTCTATGATCCGGCGGATCCCGCTTCTGTTAAGATGCTGACCGGGGCTTATCTGAATCATCTGGAGGATGATGTCAAAGGCAGAAAGATCGCCTTTGGCGTAGGTGAGTATATCGAGACCTCGGATCCGGAGGTATTGAAGAAGGTTCGACAGACCATAAAGGTTTTCGAGTCTCTGGGATGCCACGTAGAGGAGGTCGATGTCAGCTGGCTGCGCGAGGCCGCACTCGCCAACAAGCTGATGACCCAATCGGACGGCGCGGCTGTGCACCGTGACCGACTGAGGGAGCATCCCCAAGGCTTTGGCGAGGACATCCGCCGCCGGCTGGAAGATGGCGCGAACACCTCTTCGACGGACTACATCCTCGCCCGGCGCACCCAGGCGGAGATCCGGAAGCGGCTTGAGCTATTCTTCGAATCCTATGACTTCCTGCTGACACCAACCACGCCCATTGCAGCCCCGACCATCGAAGGCCACGACGCGGTCGAGCAGGCAGGCAGGCTGACGCGCTTCACCGCGCCGTTTAACCTCAGCGGGCTGCCCGCCCTCTCTGTCCCCTGCGGCTTTACCAAGGGCGGATTGCCCATCGGCTTGCAGATCGTCTCACGTGCCTGGGGCGAGTCCAAAGTTTTGAACCTCGGTCACGCTTTCGAGCGGTCCATAGTGTTGCACCGACAGGCACCCACTCTCGTTTAATTGATTTCAAACACTGCTCAGAGCACAGCCCCGAGAGAAACTCGGGGCTGTCAGATAACGAGGCTAAACAGGTCGATCCTCCAGCAGTGGCAGGGTCTCGCCGAATATCAGATTTCCGACGTGGTCGCTCTTGAGGAAGCTGAGAGGGAAGCCCAATTTGAAATCGGCAAGCTGGTTGAGCTCATTCATTTGCTCATTGCTCAATTGAAATTCCAAACAGCAGAGATTATCCTGCAGTTGGGCAAGCGTGCGACAGCCCAGAATGGGAATGATGTTGCCCGGCTGCTGGCGAACCCAGTTAATGGCGACTTGTGCGGGAGAATG
>DATHTH010000063.1:0-12829 GCA_035463495.1 Anaerolineales bacterium
CTACCAGCGCATCTACACGCCTGGCCGCGACATCGATGAGCTGATCCTGGCACGCGACAGCCACCTGGTGCTTTCCCCGCGCGGCTATCACCCGGTCGTGGCAGCGCCGGGCTACCACTGCTATTACCTGAACATGCTGGCGGGCTCCGCCCAATCCCTGGCGGCGACCGACGATCCGGAGCATACCTGGGTCAAGGAGACCTGGAAAGAGAAAGACCCGCGCCTGCCGCTGGTGTCTATGGAAATGGAAAAGATTAGGAGCTGAGCATGTCCGCGTTTCACAGCAAATTACACCAGATGACGCTGGAATACCCCACCGAGTACTGGAACGATTCCTGCTCGGAAGAGGAGCTGACCTACGCCATCCACCACGGCGCAGTCGGGGCGACCTCGAATCCGACCATCGTGCACAACGTCCTCAAGAAGGAGATGCACCTGTGGCAGGACCGAATCCATGCGCTGATCCAGGAAAACCCCACATGGTCCGAGACAGAGGTCACATGGAAGCTGTTTGAAGAGATGGCGGTCTACGGCGCAAACTTCCTGCTGCCGACATTTGAGAAATATCAAGGAAAGAAAGGACGACTGTCCATCCAGACGAACCCGGCGCTTTACCGGGATGCCGCGGCGATCGCCGAACAGGCAGTCCACTTCGACAGCCTGGCGCCGAATATGATCGTCAAGATCCCGGTCACCCATGCGGGAGTCAACGCGATCGAAGAGGCGACCTATCGCGGCGTCTCTATCAACGCCACGGTCAGCTTCAGCGTGCCGCAGGCAATTGCGGTCGCAGAAGCCGTCGAGCGCGGGCTGGACCGCCGCCAGGCGGTGGGAAAGCCTGTCGAGGCGATGGCTCCGGTCTGTACCATTATGGTCGGCCGCACCGACGACTGGATGAAGGTCGTCACGCAGCGCGATGGGATCGAGATCAATCCTTCCTATCTGGACTGGGCGGGAATCGCCTGCATGAAAAAAGCCTACCGGCTCTACCAGGAGCGCGGCTACCGGACGCGTTTATTAGCGGCAGCGTACAGGCATCTCGGTCACTGGGCGGAGTTCATCGGCGGCGAGCTGGTCGTCTCGCTTCCTTATGAATGGCAGATGAAAGCCAATGCCAGCGACATCGAGGTGCAGGAGCGGATGAGCATGCCGGTGGACGCACAGATCGTGGAAGAGCTGTACCGGAACATTCCCGATTTCCGCTGCGCGTATGACGTGGACGGCATGAGCGTGCAGGAGTTCGACAACTACGGCGCAACGGTGCGGACGCTGCGCAGCTTTATCGCTTCCGTTCATGACCTGATGGCGGAGATCCGCGAGCTCATGCTGCCGAATCCCGATGCGAAGAAGGTCGAATCGGTACAGGCTTGAGTTTGTAGTGGCGACTTCAGTCGTCTTTTGAGGGAGAAATACGGCTGAAGCCGTAACTACAATGACGAAGTTTTATTTGAAGGAGACCGTATGGCGACAGTTCGAGTGACAGCCGCTCAAGCAATCATTAGATTTCTCAAGAACCAGTATGTCCGGCGCGATGGAAGCGAGTCGCCTTTCTTTGCAGGCATGCTGGGTATCTTCGGTCACGGCAACGTCGCAGGGATCGGTCAGGCGCTGCAGGAGAACCCGGATTTTCCATACATCCTGGTCCGCAACGAGCAGTCGGGTGTGCACCTGGCATGCGGGTTCACGAAGATGAAGAACCGCCTGCAGACCCTTGCCTGCACCTCGTCCATTGGGCCGGGGGCGACGAATATGATCACCGGCGCGGCGCTGGCGACGATCAACCGCCTGCCGGTGCTTTTGCTGCCGGGTGACATCTTTGCCCGCCGCAATGTCGCGCCTGTGCTGCAGCAGCTCGAATCGGCAGCCACACAGGACATCAGCGTCAACGACGCGTTCAAGCCGGTCAGCCGCTACTGGGACCGCATCTATCGTCCCGAGCAGCTCATCACTTCATTGCCCGAAGCGATGCGCGTTCTCACCTCTCCAGCCGACACCGGCGCGGTCACACTTGCCCTGCCGCAGGATGTCCAGGCAGAGGCATACGACTTCCCGGAAGAATTGTTTGCCCGCCGAACCTGGCACATCCCGCGCCTCAGCCCGGACCGCTTTCTTTTTACTCAAGCTGTGGACATGATCCGCAAAAGCAAGCGACCCATGATCATCGCCGGCGGCGGCGTGCTGTACAGCGAAGCCAGCGGCGCACTGGCACGCTTCGCCGAGCAGACGGGGATCCCGGTAGGCGAAACGCAGGCGGGAAAGGGATCGCTTCCGTACGATCATCCTCAGAACATGGGAGCGGTGGGCGCGACAGGCACCCTGGCTGCCAATCTCATCGCCACGGATGCCGAACTGGTGATCGGCATCGGCACGCGCTATTCCGATTTCACAACCGCTTCGAAAACGGCATTCCAGAACCCCGATGTGCGTTTTATCAATATCAATGTTGCCGAGTTTGATTCCTTTAAGCATTCTGCCATCCCGCTGACCGGGGACGCGCGCCTCACACTTGAAGAGCTGGCTGGTGCGCTGGGAGAATATGGAGTGGACAACGCATACCGGTCGACGATCTCGATGCTCAAGGAGAAATGGGAGCAGGAGGTCGACCGGCTCTTCCATCTGGGGAACCAACCCCTGCCTGCGCAAAGCGAGGTGATCGGCGCGCTCTGGGAATCAGCACAGCCGAAAGACGTGCTCGTCTCGGCTGCAGGCAGCCACCCCGGTGACCTGCACAAGCTGTGGCGTACGCACGAGCCGAATACCTATCATCTCGAATACGGTTACTCGTGCATGGGATACGAGATCCCCGGGGCGATCGGCGTCAAGATGGCGGACCCGTCACGCGAAGTATATGCCTTCGTGGGCGATGGGACGTATCTCATGATGCCCTCTGAGATCGTGACCTCGGTGCAGGAGGGCGTCAAGCTAATCATCGTGCTGGTAAATAATCACGGCTTTGCGAGCATCGGCGGTCTGAGCCAATCGTTGGGCAGCGGCGGGTTTGGCACGCGTTATCGAATGAGAAATCCGGAAAGCGGGCAGCTGGACGGCGAGTCTCTGGCTGTCGATTTCGCCGCCAACGCCCGCAGCCTGGGCGCGGAGGCGATCAGCACGTGCAGCATCGGGGAATTCCGGCAAGCCCTGCAGGAAGCGCGCAGAGCGACGAGGACGACAGTCGTCGTTGTGGAGACGGAGCGCGAAGTTCGCGTGCCGGGCTATGATTCGTGGTGGGATGTCGCCGTGGCAGAAACATCCAGCATGGATGCTGTGAAGCAGGCGCGCGCAGACTATGAAGAAGCGCTCAAGAAGGAAAGATACTTTCTGTAAGCGATCCCGGATTTGCAATCAACAAGGAGACACTATGATCAAAATTGCAAATGCACCCTGTTCCTGGGGGATCCTGGAATTCGAGCTGGACGGGGAAGCCGCCGGGTACGTCCAGGTACTGGATGAGATGGTCGAGACCGGCTATCAGGGCACAGAGCTGGGCGACTGGGGCTTCATGCCCACCGACCCGGACAGGCTGCGCCAGGAAATCCACTCCCGCGGGCTCACCCTGTTAGGGGCTTTCGTGCCCGTAATGCTCAAAGATCCAGACGCCCATGCTTCAGGCATCGAGGTCGCAGTTCGCACCGCGCGCCTGCTCGCGGCTGTCGAAGGCGACCTTCCTTTCATTGTGCTAGCGGACGATAACGGCAAAGCTCCCGAGCGGACACAGCATGCCGGGCGCATCCTTCCCCGGCATGGCTTGCGTGAGTCGGAGTGGCAGATTTTTACAGAGGGCGCCCAAAGAGTTGCGGAAGCAGTGAAGCAAGAATCCGGCTTGCGCACGGTCTTCCACCACCACTGCGCGGGCTACATCGAGACCCCGCAGGAAGTGGAGGTGCTTATGCGCATGACAGATCCCGCCCTCCTGGGCTTATGTTTCGATACCGGGCACTATCGTTTTGGCGGCGGAGATGCGGTTGAGGGACTGCGAACCTACAAGGACCGCATCTGGCACGTGCACTTCAAGGATTGCCATCCGGAGATCGCCGAACAGTCGCGCCGCGAGGCGTGGGACTATTTCACTTCTGTGAGAAGGGGAATCTTTTGCGAGCTGGGCAAGGGAGAGGTCAATTTCCCGCTGATCAAGAGCGAGCTCGAATCGATGGGGTATGAGGGCTGGATTGTCGTCGAACAGGACGTCCTGCCCGGGATGGGCAAGCCGAAAGAGTCAGCGCGCCGCAATCGGGAGTATCTGGCAAGCATCGGGCTGCGGTCAGGGGCAGTGCGAGCCTGAGGCATCCGGAGAAGGAAAATCTCATGACACAAGAAAGCAATCTTCGATTCGGAGTGATTGGCGCAGGGCGCATCGGGAAGATCCACGCTCAAAATCTAGCGGCCCGCATCCCGGGCGTGGACGTGAGCGCTATCGCCGATGTCGACCTGGGCGCAGCGCAAGACCTCGCTACCCGGCTGCGTGTCCCCAATGCCGCGGCTGACTATCATACCATCCTGGCGGATCCGGATATAGACGCCGTCGCGATCTGCTCTTCCACCGACACGCACGCCAGGATCGTCATAGAAGCTGCCCGGGCTGGCAAGCACATCTTCTGCGAGAAGCCGATCGATTTCGATCTCGCAAAGATCGACGGCGCGCTGGAGGCGGTGAAGAAAGCCGGGGTCAAGCTGCAGATCGGCTTCAACCGCCGCTTCGATCCGAACTTCCGCAAGGTCCGGAGCATGATTGCGGAGGGCAAGATCGGTACGCCGCACATTATCCGCATCACCAGCCGGGACCCGGCTCCCCCACCCCTTTCGTATGTCAAAGTTTCCGGCGGCATGTTCCTGGATATGACGATCCATGACTTCGATATGGCGCGTTATCTGAGCGGAAGTGAAGTCGAAGAAGTGTACACTGCGGCTGGCGTGATGGTGGACCCTGCCATCGGCGAAGCCGGCGACGTGGATACCGCCGTCATCACGCTGCGGTTTGCCAGCGGTGCCATCGGCACGATCGATAACAGCCGCAAAGCGGTCTACGGGTATGACCAACGGGTGGAAGTATTCGGCTCCGAGGGCATGGTCCAGGCGCACAACAATACGCCTGATAACGACGTATATTTCAATGCAGAGGGCGTCCACGCTGCCAGGCCGCTCTATTTCTTCCTGGAGCGCTACATGGAGTCCTTCGTCGTGGAGATGCAGGAGTTTATCCGCAGTATCCGGGAAGACACGATGCCTCCGGTCACCGGAATCGATGGACGCATCCCCGTGGCGATAGGAATGGCTGCCAGGAGATCCTACCTGGAGCACCGCCCGGTAAAGCTGAGTGAGATTGCAAATCTCACACCTGCGCTTGCGTAGCGACAAACCTGGCGGAATCAAAACCAGACAGCCAGGCTGTCTGGTTTTGATTCTCCACGTTCAGCGGAGCCAGCTTACGGTTCCACGGAACCGGGTTGAATGTGGCGCAGGGTCGAGTCTGCTGCCTCACTTACCCTGGCAATGCGCCTGGCTTGCACATACCGGCGCAGCAGGTACATGGAACAGATCAACATTACTACGAACAACGCTGCCGTGACGCCGTTACTCACCGGGCCGTAATACCAGGGAAACACCTGATCCACAATACGCTCCGGGAGAATCAGGATCGGGGGAATGGCTGCCAGCAGGAATAGGAGCAGCGTTCGCTCCCGGGAACCCAGTTTCCAAACGTTGGGGTAAGCAAGGCCTTTGAATACAAGCACGAGAAAGAAAAACAGGATCAATGTATCATACAGGCGATGATAGCCGACAAGCATCGTCCAGATAAAGAGAATGGTCAGGATGTGGAAATCCATCACCTCATCACCGGATGAAACGGTGGCCTTTCGCCGGCGTAGCCAGAGAAACGCCAGAAGAAAGACAAGCAATGTCATGAATAGCACGGGGATATGCCTGACGAGCTGATTCTGAGTCAACAGGTCGAACTGGCTGGCAAGATTTATGTAGACACCCGGCTGGTTGAAGATCTCCACAAACAGGCGGACATTCTCCATGGCAATTGTCACGGGTGAGGATTGCGTGAGAGCTGCCAGCGCAAGGACACCCAGGCCCTGAAGGATGACTGCCAGCAAAAGCAGCCTGACATTCCTCTTGTAGATAAAGAACAAAAAGACGGGTAACGAAAGCGAATACTTGGCGAGGGCAAGGCCCAGAGCCAGCCCGGCGACCAGCCGGGATCGTTTCGCATACAAGATCGCAAGCAGCATGCACAAAAAGACGATCAGCGTCGTCTGGCCGTTCTCGATGGCAATCCGCGTCGCGGAGAGATCGAAGTAGATCAGAAAGAGCAGGAGCTCATCGATCTTCGCCAGTTGCACCCCGGCGAATGGGACACGGCGCAGCACCAGCCATCCTGTCACCGCCATCAGGATGAGATTGACCGCCAGGAACATCCACTTCGCGACGCTCCATGAAAAGAACGAAAAGGGAGTCAGCAAGAGCACCATGATCGGCGTGTTGGTGGGCGCCATGGCGAGATTCGACTGCGCGACCGGATAGTGGTCTACGATGACCCCGTCCAGATATCGGACGGGTAGCTGCGGCTGTTCCCGGGCGAAGAACGCCTCATAGGGATCCTGGCCCTGGCGAACAAAGTGACCCGCATACCAGAACTGGTGGAAATCGCGCGAACCGGAGGGCTTGGCTGTTTCGACGAACAGGTAAACCGCCACAGCCATCGCGTATAGTCCAGCGATCGTGCATAGAATTTGTGTCCACCCTATTGGAAAAATTGAGTTCTTTTCTCTCATAGCATCTCTGACGGGGCGACCCGTTTCAGGAGAAGGCATACCACCTTGCAAGCCGCCGCAAGAATCTCTCGCCGCTCCAATCGTCCACCTGGAACCTCGGTAGCTGGAACGGGTCTGCATCCGGGCGCACACACGTGAGGCTCGTTGTCGAGGCGCCCAGAAAACCGGCTCTCCGGACAAGGTCTACCGTTTCGACAGAATATTCCCCGTGAGGATAGGAAAAACTTGTTACCGGGCGGCCGAGGATCTCTTCCAGCTGGGACTTGCTGCCACGGATCTCTTCCACTTGTCGGGCGCCGGGCAACCGCTTGAGCGCCGCATGAGTCACCGTATGCGCGCCGAGCTCGATGAGACTGCCACTCCCCAGAGCCTGCGCTTCCTCCCCGGTGAGAGCGCGGTCCTCACGCGGGCGGTTGCCGCTCAATCTAGCCCAGAGGCGGATGGCATCCAGAGCTTCGAGCCGTTCAGACCTGGACAGCTCGAGCAGGCGCTGCCAGACCAGATAAAAGAACGCGAGACGGGTACCGGGAGGTGCAACCCAGGGTCTGCGCTGACGGTCATTATGCCGATCCTCGTTCCTATAACTCCGCGCCTCGCCCAACTGCCATTCATACCGTCTGCCATTGATGTTGAGCTCGAGCACGTCGGGCAGCGTCCCGGGCTGTAGGAGAAGCCACTCGAGCTCATCCCACCAGAAGCTCCGCCCCTCCCCAATTGCACCGGATACGAGGAAGACGGTTGCAGGGATACCGTACTTCTCGAGAAGCGGTCTGGCATTCTGGAGGTTATCCAGGTAGCCATCGTCAAAGGTCACCACGACACAGCGGTTAGGGATCTTTCCCCGTTGCAGCTGCGTGAGCAGCTCCTTCATGCTCAGGGGCTGGAAATATTTCTTGATCACCTCGAGCTGTTCGGCGAAGTGAGATGGCGAGACGCTCAGCCCCCAGGGATCCAGGCCCGGCTCGGCAATGCGGTGATACATCAGGACCAGACCACGCGCTGTGAGTCGCCCCTTAAGTCGATTGGTTGCTCTGCGCAGCAGGTTCATGCTTGATAACTCATTTCTCGCGATTCCCCTTTGACCGGATAACCCGCGAAGGCAAGCCAGGCGACCGTACGGCGCATCGCATCCGCAAAGGGAACCGGAGGCTGGTAGCCCAATACCCGCGTTGCTTTCTCATGAGGAAGCTTATAGGCACAGGTGTAAAGTATCGCCATTTCGCGAGAGAGGACTGGTTTTGGCGTCCGCGAAGCTGACGGGGAGAGACCCGCCACAGGCTCGAGCAGCGTCTCGTAAGCACGATAAGCCGCCAGGCGCACACGGTGAGGAAAGATGGAAAGCAAGCCCTGCACAGGTTTCGAAACCCGGACTGGCTCCAACCGGTCCCACCACGAACGCTGGTTGTGTCCGGGCTGTTCTGGCAGATCAGCTTCCGGAAGGTCGGACAGATTGACGCCAAGCGCTTCCGCGATAGGCTGATAGAGATCCGCCCAGCGTATGCACTCCCGGTCTCCAACCAGAAAGACTTCGCTGTCCGCTCGCGGATGCGTGGCAGCCAGATAGCTCGCATGGACGAGATTATCCACGTAGATGCTGTTGCAGATCCCCTGAACGCGGTTGAGCAGAGCTGCCTGCCCGTTCTGCAAATCGTCTGCAAAACGCGTAACCCAGATGGAACGCGGACCAAAGACGATGCCCGGTCGAAGAATGACCAGCTCCACGTCTCCCTGACTTCTCAAGTGAGTGAGCGTATGCTCTGCCTGAACTTTGGCGTTGTTATAAGGCAGGGCCTGCTGGTCGCTCAGCGGACTGCTCTCATCCGTACCGACTTCCGGAGCCTGCCCGTGGACTGAGGCGCTACTCAGATACACCAGTCGCTTCACTCCGGCTTTCTCCGCGGCACGATACACGGGGGTCAGCGTGCCCAGCACGGTGTTGATATCCCCTGCTACCGCATGGACCAGCACATCGCACCCCTGCAAGGCAGGCTCGACAGCCTTTTCGTCGAAGGCGTCCGCCACACGCGCATCCAGATCGAAGCGGGAGAGGCGCGCCAGGCCCGAATAGCTCCGGACGATGGGACGTATCTCAGCCAGATCTCTCAATGTAAGCATTTCGGTGAGCCGAGCCCCGATAAATCCGTTGGCTCCCAGAACAGCAATTCTTATCATCTTTACAGTCGTTCTCCAAGCCCCCTGGCGCGCAGGGCTTCCTGCTCGCTCAGCCAGGGCATGTCCATCAAAGCGGGGCGGGAATAGCAATGCTCGATTGCCCTCAAACTGGCAAGGGCTGCCTCTCCGGGTACGATCAAGCGCTCGACTCCGTGCACCGCGGCAATCACGTTTTTGAGCTGGCTGAGGAAACACTGCTGAAAGTCCGCCGCGACCGGGCGGCCAGGGTTCGAGGTCCCGTCTACGTTTCTCATCGCATGAAGCTGCCCTGCCAGGGGTCGATTTGAGTCGGAGAAGCGTATCTGGAGCTGGTCTGTTTCGTCGATGTCCCAGCGGAGCTGTCCGTGTTCCGCCTGGACTGAAAATGTATTTTGCAGGCGAACCTCGCGGCTTAACCGCACTTCTCCTTTGAAACCCTGGCGAAATCGCAACTGGATCCGGCAGTTCAGATCCACGCCTCCCATGGCGTCGTCCTCGTAAAGGATTTCTTCCGGCTGGCCCCACCACCAGATCAGCAGGTCCAGCACATGGACCCCGATATCGCGCAGGACGCCGTTGTCTCGGAAATAGGATGCAGACTGGACCGGCCACCTGAAGACCCGCCCCTCGGAGAAGGTAAACGACTTCACTTCCCCCAGCATATTTCGCGAGAGCAGATGGTGGATCGTCTCCGCTGCAGGGAAAAACCGCCGGACAAGACCGATCGCCAGTACACGCCGTGCATCCTCCGCCGCAGCCAGCATGGCTTCCCCTTCGGCGACAGAGAGCGCCATGGGCTTTTCGCATAAGACCGATGCCCCCGCCTCCAGGAGCCGGATTGCCTGCCCGGCATGATATTGCGGCGGAGAAGCGACAATTGCCAGATCGAGGCCAATGCGCTTTAGCTCATCGAAATCCCGGACGTGCCGTGCGGCAGGGAATGCCTTCTGCACAGGCGTCAGGTTTTCCGGATTGGGATCGAACAAGGCTGCCACCCCGACCTGCCCGAGCCGCTCAAGTTCCTGCAACGCGGGCACATAGTAGAGCCTGGATACCGCGCCGCAGCCGACCAGCGCCACCTGCAAACGCCGAAAAGCAGTCATGCGTCTCCTTCTTTCCTGATCGATCTCTGCGCCCCGACCCTTCCGGCTCGCAAAAGAAGGCGACCGATTTGTTTCAGCACCCTGGGCGAGCGGCTCAAATGCAGGGCTTCACGTGCCTGTGCCAGCATCGCGGAGCGGTCTCGCTTCAGGAACATAGCATAGGCAGTCTCAAGAGCGGAGAAGGCATAGGTCTCGCGCGCCTTCTCTGTGATCCGGTCAGCCTTTTCCACCGGTAAATAGGATTTGAAGATTTCGATCGCCATGCGAGTATAGCGGATATCATCCCCGCTGCGCACATGCCGGCCGGTATTGGAGGCTGAGTGCATGCGGTACGCCGCCAGCGGCTCGGTCTCATACCAGATGGGATACCGGGCAGCAATGCGGACCCACATTTCCCAGTCCTCGGTGCAGATCAGGCGGCTGTCGAACCCGCCCAGATCTTCATAGACATCGCGGCGGACGACGATCGAGGGCGTCATGATCCTCTGCTCGAGTGCGAGGTGCTCCAACGCATCCTTGATGATTCCGCTTTCCGGCTGTTCGAGAGATGAATACGCTTCCCAGTTCCCGGAATCGTCCATAAAAATCTGCCGGCAGAAGGCGGCTCCAATCTCCGGCTGGCTCTCGAAGGCACGCTGCAATTTGTGGTAGAACCCGTCCCGCACGTAATCGTCACCATGCAGCAAGTGGACGACCTTCCCGCGCGCCCGTTTCAGGCAGGTCTCGAAGTTTTTCGTATGCCCCACGTTATGAGGCTGGCGATAAAACTCGACACGACCACGACCCATCTCAGCGACTACGGCGCCGGGGTCATCGAGCGTGGATCCATCGTCAACGACTTCGATTTGCATTCGTTCCGGTCCGGGGTCCTGTGCCAGCACGCTCTCCAGGGTCTGGCGCAGAAAGCGCGCGCAGTGGTAGGTGGGGATCATGACCGACCAGAAGGGACGCGGCAGGCCCTCCGAGACCGGTGGGATAGCGGCTCGATAGGAGCGGTCCGTGACCATGTTCAGCGTTCTGTTCATCACCACTCTTCCGCAGAATAGAAGGCGCTCGAGATCCCTTCCACATGGCAGCGTATCTTTTCAATTTCTGAAGGACTCAATCTTTTTTTCCAGTTCCAGATACTGGATGCGCTGTCTCGCATGAGGATCTCTTCCGAACCGACGGGAGCATCTGTTTCGCTGGGGTTTCTGGAGCTGCTGAAGCTCTCGATCACCCCTTCTACCTTTGGCGTAAACTCCAGGGATAATTGATGATAGAGCTGTCGGAATTCCGAAACCGGATCGCGCGCAATATCCTCATGGCGCACAAAAATCCATTCAGGGCGTGCTTTCCGATACTGGAGCATGGTGTGATGGATCAGCTTCCAGAGCAGGATGGCTTGATCGAGCAACGCCTCTTCTTTGCAGGCGTACTGTTTGATTTCGTCCTCAAACGGATGCAGCATACCCCGCATCAGCGCGGGCTGTTCGAGGAAATGCGAGAACGGATGATGCCATTTGAGCTTCTTGATGCTGCTGACAAATGCAGCCGGGTGCCGGATGACCATGACGACCTGCATGTCGAACCGCTCTGCCAGCCACTCTGCTGAAAAGAAAGCCATCGGGTCTTTGAGCAAGACTCTTGTGCCGCTTTGCCGGTGTCGCCGGAAGGACATATACTCGCGGTGGAGCTCGCGCAAGCCCGCCCGCCCGGGATGGGTTTTTAACCCACCTGCCAGGTCATATTTCAGCCGGATCGTATTATGGAGAGGCTTGTAAAAGCTGGCTTCGTTTTCACGCGTAATATAAGTAAACCAGTGCTTGAACTGCGCGTTGCAGATCCCACGACCTGGAGGATCCGTCACGCTGAACGGCTCGTGGGTATAGAAGACGTTCGGCGCCTCGGCGAGCATCCGCCCGATCCAGGTGGTACCGGAGCGGTGCGAGCCCGAGACCAGGATAGGTTTGTGTCTGTTCATGAGCGCGCCAGCCACATTTTGAGCAGTTTTTTCTTCGGGATGTACGAGTTGAATGGACGTGCTGAGAGACAGGATTTGAGGCACACCCTCATCTTTTCGAGATCACCCCGGTTCCTATATTCCTCTGCCCATTCGAAGAAATAGCGGGAAATGGCAATATTGACGATCCGGTTGTACCGGTAATTCAAATTCCGGTTCATCGTCCGGTAGAACTTGAGCGTCTCCTGCTGTTTTTTGGTCTCACTGAAGGGCGAGTACAGTCCTCCCGGGTGGTAACGGTAAACGCCCATCACTTCATTGATATAGCCGATCTTGCCCCGCTCCGCATGCAGGATGTGCAGGGGCCAGTCGGTGATCGGAAAGAAATCATTGTACCAGGCAGGGATCTCGCCGATCACGCCCCCGCGGAACATCGCCGAACAGGTCGCGATAAAGTTGCCCATCCAGAGGTCCTCGAGGGTCGAGATTTCCTTCTGGTCCAGAGGGGTCCAGTTGCGGCCTTCCCGGCTGTCGGCTTCGTGGAAGATCCTTGCATTATGGAAGCACAGTGTACACTCGGGATGGCGATCCAGAAAGTCCGCCTGCTTCTGCAGTTTGTACGGCGATGTCCAGTAATCGTCTCCATCCAGGAGAGCAATGTATTCCCCACGCGCCGCCCGGATCCCCCGCACCACGATCTCATTGCTGCGGATGTTCTGCTCCGAGAGCAGCAAGCGCACTTTATCAGGGTGCTCTTGCTGGAACTCCTTCACGATCTGGCGCGTGCGGTCGGTGGAGCAATCCTCGCTGATGAGGATCTCGTATTCGAAGTTCGTTTCCTGCATCGCAGCGCTTTC
>DATHTH010000064.1:0-4473 GCA_035463495.1 Anaerolineales bacterium
TCTTAATCAAACCGTAAATCAGTTGGGAATGTTGGCGGATATAAACCCCGGCCTGGATAGCCTGTCCGTCTCAAAGCTGCTTGCCAGTCTGAAAGGGCAGGTCATTATGCCAGGGGACGCCGATTACGAGGGCGTGCGAACCCGTCTAAGCATCGAAGCTGTGCGCCGCCCTGCGTTGATTGTCCGCCCCCTGGATGCAGGCGATGTATCGCGGGTTGTGCTGCTTGCGCGCGAGACGGGTATGGAGCTGGCGATACGCAGCGGCGGTCATAGCCTAGCAGGATTCAGCACATCTGAGGGCGGCATCGTGCTCGATCTCTCACAGATAAAGGATCTGAAGATCAACGAGGAAGAGCGTACCGCCTGGGCCGGGGCAGGTCTGACAGCGGGCGAGTATACGGCGGAGACAGCAAAATTCGGCCTGGCGACCGGGTTCGGGGACACTGCCTCGGTCGGCCTCGGTGGGCTGACCACTGGCGGCGGGATTGGCTATCTCGTCCGCAAGTACGGCTTGACCATTGATAATTTGCTGGCTGCCATTGTAGTGACGGCTGATGGTCAGATTCGACATGTCAACGCGGAAACCCACCCGGACCTCTTCTGGGCGATACGGGGCGGCGGCGGCAACTTTGGCGTAGTGACGCACTTCAAGTTCCGCCTGCATGAAGTCGATACGATCGTCGGCGGGATGCTCATCCTGCCCGCAGAAGCAAAGGTAATGGCCGCGTTTGCTGCTGCAGCCGAGGCCGCACCAGAGGAGCTTTCGACCATTGTCTATAACATGCCCGCGCCGCCCATGCCGTTCATCCCCGAAAGATATCACGGGCAGATTGTCTCGCTGGCGATGCTTGCCTATACGGGTAATGTGGAGGAAGGACTGCGCGTGATTGCCCCCTTCCGCCAGCTGGCAGAACCCATCGTGGATATGCTTGGACCCATGCCTTATCCCGAAATCTATTGGCCGGCAGACCCCAACGCTCGCTCTGTCTTTGCGGTGCGTTCAAAATTCATTGAGCGGGTGGACGAGCGCACAGCGCAAATCATGCTGGATCGACTTCACGCCTCCACGGCAGGGACACCCATGGCAGAGTTCCGCATCCTGGGCGGCGCGATGGCCCGTGTCGCCGCGGACGCGACCGCATTCGCGCACCGCTCGAGTCGTATCATGGCGAACTTCATCGTCCAGTATGAGGACCGCGCGCAGGCAGCCATCCATAACGCGTGGGCGATGGACGGTATTGCTGCACTGGATCAGGGTGATGGCGCCGTGTACGTCAACTTTGTCGGGAATGAGGGGGAAGCGCGGTTGCATGACGCCTATCCGAACGCGACCTGGAACCGGCTCGCGGCGATCAAGGCAAAATACGACCCGACCAACCTGTTCCGCCGCAATCACAACATCGCGCCAAAGGCAGGGTAAGTCACATGGATCAGGCAGGCAGGGCACAAGAAGTTTTGCCTGCCTGGATCTTCATCTCAATTTACGTGAAGAGTTATGCAGCAGCAAGACAGTAAAGCTGGCCAACCCACTGTTAACGATTCAGTTTCCAAATGGCAGTTAGTAGCGGAACTCGAGCTGTTCCTCGGCGTGGATAACCAATCAAGGATCAGTTCCTGGCTTTTGGAGGTGCTCTCCCCGCTACAACTGCATATGGACTTCTTAGATAAGGCCCTGAAGTCAGTAGAGGTCGCGGCCGCGCGCGCCCTACAGACCGAGACGGTAACAAAGCATCAACACTTGCACTTTCTCATCTACATTCCCCGCTGCCGTCCCGTAAACGTACAAACCTGAGGCTTCTTTCGCATTGAGAAGGTGGAACCAGCCCGGGAGAGCGAGATTTCTCGGGATCACTCCATTGAGTTTTATTTGTATCTTGAGGGACAGTAATTCGTTAACCGGACAAATCTCGCGCCAGCGACTCGATAGTCAGGGATAGCGCCCGGGAATGAGCCATTTCGAACTGTTCCGGGGTAAGCTGCGCTTCCAATTTCATACGCAGTTTCTCAGCGCGGTCCTTCGCTGCCTTGGTGCTGGCGGAATGATTCAAAACCAACAGCGCCATCTCGAGCGCCGAAACGATCCTTCCCTGCCCGACATAAATTTCCGCAAGCGCAACTAAAGCGTCGAGAGCATTCAGGTTGTACTCCATTTCCGTGGCAGCCCTAAACGCTTTGATCGCGAAATCCTCCGCTTCGGCGATATCAGACTGGGCAAGCGCAAGTTGACTAAGGGAATTTAGCGCACGCGAAAGACTCCACGGATCTCCAATCTCCCGATACATTTCGATGCTCTCGCCGAGCAACCGCTGCGCCTCGGCAGGATTGCCTATTGCCTGGGCATTCGCTGCCAGTTGTTCGAGACCCAACCCGATACCCCAGCGGTTCCCTGATTCTCTGGCGATTTGTAAGCTTTCTTGCAACAAGCCTTGCGCCTCCGTCCACCGCCCGAGCATCTGTGCGGTGCGGCTGAACAGCGTGCTGATCAATAGCATCAGGTAAGGATCCTGCATCCTCTCGCATATTTCCATCGCTTCCTGGAAGTGTTGATATGCCACATCGTACCGACCCAGGTCGTGACAGGTACCGCCGAGGAAGCCGAGAGCGACCGCCTGCATCCATGGGTGCTCGAGAGTACGGCTAAGGGGTAGACCTTCATGAAGATTAATCACTGCTTCGTTGAGATCGCCCGTCGCCCAGCACAACGATCCATACAGCACCAGGGCAAACGCCAGAGCGTAAGGTTCATTCAGCGGTCTTAGCAATGCAATACTGGCACGGTAAAGATCCAGTGCGGCGCGATTTCTTCCCATACGGTCGAGAAAATACGCCTGGTGAACCAGCATGTCGCCCAGAGCGCCGTTTAACCTCGCGCATTGCGCCGCATTGTGGTTGGCATCCAGAGCCTCGATACGAGCTCGCGCCATCTCGGCACCGCGCCGATAAAGCGCTTCCGCCTCCTGGAAATATTGATGCAATTCGTAAAAGTAAAATAGCGGTCCCGCTGCGCGACGTAACAAGTCGATCTCCGCGCTTGCCACGGCAAAATCCCATGCAGCACGGAAATTGTCCATTTCGGGCCGTAGTTCTGCGAGAGTTTCTTTTTGTAGTTGACTTCTTAGCTCTGGCTCACGTGTTTGAAGCAATGTCAGATAGTATTCGGCGTGTTTCTGATTTGCGGTATCTTGGAGCTCTGTTTCCGTCTGCAAATGCGTAGCCGCGTATTGGCGGATCAACTCGTGAAGGTCGTAACGACCCGGGTACACGCCGCTTCGGCGGATCAGGGATTTATCCACCAGCGAGGAAAGGATAGGCAGCCTGGCACCTGCAACTTTCTCGGCCGCTTCGCGCGTGAAGCCGACGCGAAAGATAGATAGCCGCATCAGCACGTTTTGCTCTTCGAGCGAGAGCAGGCGCCATGAATGATCGAAGACCGAGTGGAGGGAGCGATGCCTCTCAGGTACATCACGCATGCTGGTGGTAAGGAAATCTATACTTCGCTCGATTTCGCGCTCGATTTCGTTTGCCGGCATCATCCTTAACCATCCCGCGGCAAGTTCGAGTCCCAGTGGCAGACCTTGCACGAGCCGGCAGATGCGCACGATAGAGGCAACATCATCGTCAGTGGGCTTGAAGTGTAGTGTTGTTTGCCGGGCGCGCTGAAGGAACAGAGCAACCGCACTGTTGGATTCTATGTCCTTCCCCTCAGTCAAGGGGATAGGAAAACCCTGCACCTCAAATATCCACTCTGCTCGAAGGTTGAGCTGCTCACGGGACGTGGCGAGTACCTTGACCCCGGGCGCGCGTTTGAGAAGCTCATCCAACAATTGGATGCCATTCAGCAAATGTTCAAGATTGTCTAACACGAGCAGGGCATGTTTCTCTTTGAGGTAGTTGAACAGTTGCAACTTCAACTCGTTCGTGCCGGAAAAAGCAAAGCTCAGCGCATCTGCAATCGCAGGGATGATCAGCTCAGATGAGCCTGTGCCGGCCAGAGAAACGAAGCACGCGCCGTGATGGAAAGAATTGTTTAGTCGATGAGCCACTTCCAGCGCGAGGCGCGTCTTGCCTACGCCTCCCGGGCCCGTCAGCGTGAGAAGACGACAGGCAGGATTCTGAAGTTGCTGAATAATCGCGTGCAGTTCATGTTCCCTCCCAATGAAGGAGGTGAGGGGTAGGGGCAAGTTGGGTTGTTGAAGAGGTTGGGAAATAGGCGCTGAGCTGGTCAAGGAGAGAGGCGCCAATGAGTCAATTATTGCTTCCTGCCGCGCCGCTTTCAGGAACAGGCCGCGCTCGTTCAACGAAATCTCCAAATGCTCTACGAGCAATTCGGCGATCTGGCGCGAAGGACGGCGCTCATCTGCTTCTATCTTGAGGATCAACGAAGTCGAACAGCCCACGCGCTGGGCAAGCGTCTCCTGCGTGAGATCAAGAGACTTGCGCCTGCGTCTGACCCAGTACCCAAATGAATGGTCC
>DATHTH010000065.1:0-2603 GCA_035463495.1 Anaerolineales bacterium
GGGACCGTGCATGGCGATGTAGGTATACGAACGGACAAAGCCGCCGCCGAAATGTCCGTGAAAAGCTTTCATGCGCCCGATCGATTGGGCGGGTCTGACGAAACCATACAGCGGAGGCGTCCGGTCATCGCCTTCCTCGACAATGCCAACCAGCGGCTCGGGGAGGAAATCTACGAGGCGCTCACCCACACCGACCGGGCCCACACCCGGTCCTCCTCCTCCGTGCGGAACGGAGAAGGTCTTGTGCAGGTTGAAGTGCATCACATCGAAGCCCAGGTCTCCGGGGCGGACGATGCCGAGCAAGGCATTCAAGTTCGCGCCATCGCCGTACATCAAGCCACCGCAGCCGTGCACCAGCTCGATGACTCGCTCGATGTTCTCGTCGAAAAGACCGAGCGTGTTCGGGTTCGTGAGCATCATCCCGACGACGGTATCGTCGCAGGCGGCTTCGAGCGCTTTGAGGTCCACATTGCCGCGTTCATCGGAGGGAATGGTCACGACGGTCATGCCCATCATGCCGACCGAGGCGGGATTGGTCCCATGGGCTGCATCGGGAATCAGCATCTTGGTGCGCTTCGTGTCCCCGCGTGATTTGTGATAAGCGCGCATCATCAGCACGCCGGTGAATTCTCCATGGGCTCCCGCGGCAGGCTGCAGGGTCACCGCGGCAAAACCGGCGATCTCTTTGAGCCATTCCTGCAGCTGGTACATCAACAGCAGATTGCCCTGCGCCGTCTCAATTGGCTGCAAAGGATGCGTGTGTAAGAATCCTGGCAGGCGGCAGGTATCTTCGTTGATTTTTGGGTTGTACTTCATCGTGCACGAGCCTAGTGGATAGAAGCCGCTGTCCACGCTGTAGTTGAAGCTGCTCAGATGCATGTAATGCCGCACCACGTCCACTTCGGCGAGCTCGGGTAGCGGCAGGTCTGAGCGGAGCAGCTCCTGGGGAGGCAGGGGCGTTTCGGGCACGTCGGATGCGGGCATGGTCACGCCGGTGCGGCCCGGGGAGGATAGATCAAAAATGGTCGGTTCTACGATCTTCGGGGAGGCTTTCCCGTTCTTGTTGATTTCAGGCGCGGGGGCTGTGTTAAGCATGGCTCACCTCCAAAAGGATCTGGACGAGGTTATCGATGTCTTCCTTGCTGTTCATCTCGGTTACCGCCACCAGCATGTGATCTTTGAGCGCGGGATAATCCTGACCGAGGTCGTAGCCGCCGAGGATACCGTGCTCGAGCAGGTGCGCGTTCACCTCCGCCACCGGGCGATTGACGCACAGCGCGAACTCATGGAAGAAGGGCTCGGTGAAGCACAGACCCATGCCGTCGATCTGGCTGAGCTGCTGCGCGGCATAATGCGCCTTTTGATAACACAGCTCGGCGACCTGGCGCAGACCCTTCTTGCCAAGCACGGACAGATAGACAGCGGTGCCCAGGGCGATCAAGCCCTGATTCGTGCAGATATTGGACGTGGCGCGCTCGCGTTTGATATGCTGTTCGCGGGCTGTCAGGGTCAGCACATAAGCCCGCTGACCTTTTTTGTCCACCGTCTCACCAACCAGGCGCCCCGCCATTTTATGGACGTGGCTCTTGCGGGTCGTGAAAAAGCCAACGCTCGGTCCGCCGTACCACATCGGAATGCCCAGCGGCTGCCCGTCGCCCACGACGATATCCGCGCCCATGGAGCCGGGCGTCTTGAAAAGCGCCAGCGCAGTGGGATTGGCAACGACACAGACCAGAGCGCCCCTGGCATGCGCGGCGTCGATCAGCTTTGTGTAATCATAGACCCGCCCGAAGAAATCGGGGTACTGGACGATGAGCAGCGCTGTGTTGTCATCGACCAGATTTGCCAGCTCGCCCGGCTGGGTATCGAGGTCGGCATTGGGATTATCGCCATCAAGCTCCAGTTCCATACCCTGGGTGTACGTGCGGATGACGGCGCGGTATTGCGGGTGTACGGTGGGGGAGATGACGACCTTCTTACGCTTACCGCGGAACTGCGCATACGCCAAACTCACAGCTTCGGCTGTGGCGGTCGCGCCATCGTAATGGGAGGCATTCGATACATCCATGCCGGTCAGGGCAGACATCAGGGATTGATACTCAAAGATCGCCTGCAGAGTCCCCTGTGAGATTTCCGGCTGGTAGGGCGTGTAGGCCGTATAGAACTCGCCCCGCCGTAACATGTGGTCAACCACCGAAGGAATGTAATGGTTGTACATGCCTGCGCCCAAAAAGGAGATCAGGTCTGAGCGCACATTCTCATTGCCTTGCGCCAGACCGGAAAGCTCATTCAATGCTTCCATTTCGGTCAGTGCAGGGGGCAGATTTAACTGCGGAAAACGATGTTTTGCAGGGACAGCCTCGAACAAGTCGTCCAGCGACTTGACGCCGATAGCCTCCAGCATCGCATCCCGTTCTTTAGGGGAAGTGGGGATATAGGTCATGTTTTACCTTTCAACTGTCATTGCGAGCGCACGTCGCGAAGCAATCTCAAGTTTATCGGGAAGATATACAGCTTAAGAGGAGATTGCTTCGGTCGTGAAGGGCGTCACTTCCTCGCAATGACATAAATTACTGCGAACGCTCCTCACAATACTTCTCATA
>DATHTH010000066.1:0-6386 GCA_035463495.1 Anaerolineales bacterium
CGAAGTGGACGATGGTCCCAACAACCTGCCTCCGCCGGAGTCCATCGCGGAGCTTGCTCAGATTGCCATTGACGGTGACCTGACGTTCACTGTTCATCTACCGCTCGATCTGAAACTCGGCGAGGATGGCTCGGAACAGGACCAATCTCTGGTCAAAGCGAGGCGCGTAATAGATTGCACACGCAACCTCCACCCCTGGGCTTACGTGCTGCACCTGGATGGAAAATCCGTGCGGACTTCGACAGATTCCCCCGCGATCAAGCGCTGGCAGGACCAGTCCGTACGTGCACTCGAGATTGTCTCAACATGGGCAGACGGGGCGGAAAAACTAGCGGTGGAAAACCTCGAGACCTACCCGCTGGACTTCATCCAACCCGTGCTGGATCGCATCCCGGTCAGCCGCTGCGTGGACATCGGTCACCTGTGGCTGGACGGTCACGACCCGGTTCCATATCTGCGGGCGGCGTTGCCGCGCACGCGCGTCGTTCATATCCATGGCATCGCCGAGCGCGACCATCGTTCGCTGGCATTTATGCCGCAGGAACAAGTGCAGGCAGTCTGGGATGAGCTCAAGCGCGCAAATTACACAGGCGTGTTGACGCTCGAGATATTTTCAGAAGAGGATTTCCTCTCTTCCCTGGGTGTTATCGAGGAATTATCATGAGCACGAAAGGCAACCTTACCCTGATTCTGGGCGGAGCGCGCAGTGGAAAATCATCTTATGCACAAACCCTGGCGGAGGAAACAGGCAAATCAGTCACCTTTCTTGCCACCGCGCAGGCGCTGGATGAAGAGATGGCGCGGCGCATTCAGAAACATCGTCTCGAACGGCCTGCGGGTTGGGAAACCCTTGAGCATCCTTTTGGGATCGCATCGCATGTCCAGCAGATCAAAACAGATATGGTGATCCTGGACTGTATCACTCTGCTGGTCAGCAATTTGCTCATGCAACATGTGAAAGACGACCTGGTGGATGAAGCGCCCTTTGCGGAGGATGTACAAAAGGAAATTCATGAGTTGATCAGATGCATCCGCGATTCGGAACAGCATTGGTTGATCGTCTCCAATGAGCTCGGGCTTGGACTCGTTCCATCCTACCAAATGGGACGCGTCTACCGTGACTGGCTCGGCTGGGCAAACCAGCGCCTGGCGCGCGAAGCGGATAAGGTCATTTTCATGGTGGCAGGCATCCCGATGGTCGTCAAGTAGGTCTTTATGCAGATCAAAATTTGTGAGATCACATTTGAAAACCAGTTTGATTTCGGAGCCTGTCACATGTCGTTTATGGTCGACTCCAGGCTGGTAGTGTTTGCGGAGGAGGGGAACATCCGTTATACAGTTCGGGACGTTACGCCTCCTTACATCAAAAACTATGGTCCGCGCCGCACCGATTATGCCGAGTATGGCAAGGCTGACGATCGGATGATCTTCCTGGCTTATGTGAATGACGAGATCGCGGGCGAGGTGAGAATAACAACCTCCTGGAACAAGTATGGGCTCCTCGACGATTTTGTCGTCGATCCAAAATTCCGGCGGCAGGGGGTTGGGCGCGCCTTGATTCAGCGCTGCATCGAATGGGCAAAGGAAAAGAGTCTTCCCGGCCTGACACTGGAGACACAGGATATCAATGTCCCCGCCTGTCGTCTTTATGAGCGTTGTGGTTTCCAGCTGCGCGGCTTTGACACACACCTGTACAAAGCCCTGCATCCCGATACGACTGAAATCGCGCTGTACTGGTATTTGCTATTTTAAGGAAACTCCGCTGGTCGAGGAGGGCAAGCGTTTTTGTTGCGTTACTCGACCAACGGTGAACGTCAATTATGCTGAAAATCCAAAACCTCTCTGTCAACTACAGTTCCCGCCGCATCCTGCATGAGGTGTCTCTCGAAGTGCAGAGCGGCGAAGTCCTGGCATTGATCGGGCCGAACGGCGCAGGTAAGTCCACGTTGATCCGCGCGGTGAGTGGTGTCATTCCCATTGCAGGCGGGCACGTCCGCACGAACGGGGATGACTTCGCTTCCCTTTCATCCCTGCAGCGCGCCCGTTATGTGGCGACCGTGCCGCAGGCGGTCGCCATGCCTCCTGCTTATACCGTCTGGGAAACGGTGCTTTTCGGGCGCACACCTTATCTGGGTTTTCTCGGACAGCCCTCCCCCAAAGATGAGGAGATTGCACGCCAGTCGCTGGGGCGCGTTAGCGCGCTGCCGTTTGCCGAACGCCGCGTCGGCGAGCTCTCGGGGGGAGAACAGCAGCGCGTCCTGTTGGCGCGAGCGTTATGCCAAGCCACACCCATTCTTCTTTTGGATGAGCCCACCGCGCACCTCGACTTGCAATATCAGGTAGGTTTACTGCAATTAGTCCATGAGCTTGCTCACAAGGACAAGCTTGCCGTACTGGTGGCACTGCACGATTTGAATCTCGCTGCCCACTACGCCGACCGCGTGGCCCTCATGGTCGCGGGCAGGATCAAAGCGATAGGGACGCCGAAAGAAGTCCTGAAAGCCGACCTGATCGAGGAAGCCTATTGCCTGCCGGTGCAGGTGACAAAACATCCGTTTCTCGATATCCCGCTGGTGCTCCCGGCAGCGGAAAGTAAGCCGGGTAGCACATAGGTGTCAAAAGGAAAACGTCCGAGCTCTCATCAAGCCTCGGACGTTTCTTAACTTAACCATGTCAGACCGGTTAAAGATCAAAATCTCCTGACGCTTCAGGCTGGTAAAGAACTTTCTTCACCTTCAAGCGGCGCTTGCCTGATGGGACTTCCCACTCGAACACATCACCCGCGCGGTAACCCAGCATGGCGGTTCCGATTGGCGCCAGAATGGAGATCTTCCCTTGCGCCGTATCGGCGTCTTCGGGGTAGACCAGGGTGTATGTTTCTTCTTCGCCGGTATCTTGGTCGGTCAGCACGCCCGTGGAATTCATGGTGATCACATCCCCGGCAATTTTCTCGGGCGGGACCACCTCGGCGCGCTCCAGCTCGCTTCGCAGATTTTCCAGATATACGCTTTTGCGATACTCGCCAGACCGGGCGTCCAAGATCAGATTGATCAACCGCTTGCGGTCAAGTTCCGTGATTTGAATCGTTCTCTCGTTCATTGTTGTCCTATGCCCATCTCCACTTGGTTCCTTCCTTGCTATCTTCAAGCACAACCCCTGACTCCTTCAATTGATCTCTGATCAGATCGGAAAGCTGCCAGAGCTTTTGCTTCCGCACTTCGCTGCGTACTTCCACCAGGAGATCGATAAATCGATCGGCATCGCCCGAGCCCTGTTTCTCCTGCAAACGTAAGCCCAAAACATTCGTTAGCTCGCGCAGCGCCGCCTGTGCAGGCTGGAGCTGCTCACTGGTCGCGCCAGTATCGCGTGCCGTATTGATAGCTTTGACCAATTCATGCAACCCGGCGAGCGCCAGCGGCGTGTTGAAGTCATCGTCCATGGCGTCGACGAAGGATTGCTGCGTCGACTCGGTCTGGTTCGCGAGGGCGGAGGCGGCTTCGGGCGTGAGGCCCTGTGCAGAACCAGGAGCCGGCCGGAATGCAGACTTGAGCCGTTCGAGCGATTTCTCCGCAGCGTCCTGGGTCTCCTCGTTGAAGATCAGTGGGGCGCGGTAATTTCCACTCAAGACCAGCATCCGCATGACATCAGCGTCGCGCTCCGTAAGAAAGTCCTTGATACTGACAATGTTGCCCAGCGACTTGGACATCTTCTCGCCGCCGAGCTGCAGCATGCCATTGTGGATCCAGTAGCGCGCAAACGGCTTGCCGGTGTAGGATTCGGTCTGGGCGATCTCGTTCTCATGATGCGGGAAAATCAGGTCGTTGCCGCCGCCGTGGATGTCGATCTGCTCGCCGAGCTCGGCCAGATTCATCGCCGAGCACTCGATATGCCAGCCGGGGCGTCCGTTTCCCCACGGGCTTTCCCAGAAGATCTCGCCGGGCTTGGCAGCTTTCCACAGGGCGAAGTCCATGGGATGTTCCTTCGCCTCGCCGACCTCGATGCGCGCGCCTGCCTGCATGTCGTCGAGTTTGCGCCCGGAGAGCTTTCCGTAATCCTCATCCCGGGTGACGCGGAAATAGACATCGCCATTCTCTGCCGCATAGGCATAGCCTTTCTCGATCAGGCCCTGGATGAATCGAATGATGAGCGGCATGGTCTTGCTGACCTGCGGATTAGATGTGGCAGGCAGCACATTCAAGTCTTCCAGGTCGCGCGCGTAGTCCTCGATATAGCGTTGCGAGAGCTTGAGCGGGTCCTCACCCAGCTGATTGGCGCGGTTGATGATCTTATCGTCTACGTCGGTGTAGTTCATAACGTGGTTGACTTTGTAGCCGCGGTATTCGAGATAACGCCGGACGATATCGAACACGAGGGCAGACATGGCATGTCCTACGTGTGCGTCGTTATAGACGGTCACGCCGCAGACGTACATTCGGACCACATCCGGTTCGAGCGTCTGAAAGTCTTCCTTTTTGCGCGTGAGGGTATTGTAAAGACGGATCATTGCATTCCCTTTTTAACACAAAGGACACGAAGGACTCAAAGGGTTCAAGAGCCTTCGTGTCCTTTGTGTTTGAATTTTACTTTCTTCTTTTTCCGTTATCTTCTTCCACGCGGGCGAAGACCATACGTCCGGCGGCAGTTTGCAGCACCTTGGTGACAGCTACATCTTTGTATTCGCCGATGAAATCGTGCCCGTTCTCGACGACGACCATCGTGCCGTCGTCCATATAACCGACGCCCTGACCGAATTCCTTGCCTTCCTGGAAGATGTTCAGGGTCATGTGCTCGCCGGGCAGCACCACCGACTTGACGGCGTTCGCCAGCTCGTTGATGTTCAGAATGGTCACACCTTGCAGCTCGGCGACGCGGTTGAGGTTATAGTCATTCGTCAGGATCGGACACTTCAGCTGCCGCGCCAGCACGACCAACTTGTCGTCCACCTCGCGCACCCCCTCGGCGTCGATGTCGCTGATGCGCACCAGGATGTTGGGCTGTTTCTGCAGGTCGGCGAGCACTTCCATGCCTCGGCGGCCGCGCTGCCGGCGTAGGCCGTCAGGCGAATCGGCGATGTATTGCAGCTCGTTCAGCACGAAGCGTGGGATAAGCAGCGTACCGGGCAGGAAGCCTGTCTTGGCGATGTCAGCCACCCGGCCATCGATGATAACGCTGGTATCCAGTAAGATAGTCCGGTTGAGGTTTGTCCAGGATGAGGAAGACCCCCCACTTTCACTTCCGCCGCCCCGCCCGCTTAAGGTGCTGATCAGTCCCATCAGGTCGCCCTGCCGCATGACGAAGAGCGACACCCCGAAGTAAGCGAAAGCGACGACCCCAATGAAGGGCAGGATCTGTCCGAACGGAGCCGGCAGCTGAGAGAGTGGAAAGGAAAGCAGGGCGGCGGTGAGCAAGCCGACGATCAATCCGGTCAGCCCGGCAAAGAGAGTCTCGGCGGAGAGGCGCCCTAGCGCACGGCGGATTGCCCGCGAAGGGCGAGTGGTGAGGTATGGCGTCAGGACCAGCCCGGCGAGGGCGCCGACCAGTCCGAAGACGGTTCGATAGAGCAATTCCTGCCTGGGATCGAACGGCTCAATTCTCGAAGCCCAGCCACCGAATGACCATCCCAGGATACCTACGATGACCATGCCGGCGAGCCGGAAAAAAAATTCAACACTGAACCTCATAAAAACTCCTTAATTCCCAGCAGATTAATATAGCATCATAGCATGGCTGTAGTGCATAGTCAACCGGCTTATCTAACGCTTACCCAGACTTGTTATAATGAATAACACCGTTCCTGGCGAACGGCTGTGAATGATTGTGAATACGATGACTCTGACAGACACTCTCAAGCGCCCTTTGCGTGACCTGCGAATCTCCGTGACCGACCGCTGTAACTTCCGGTGTGTGTACTGCATGCCCAAGGAGGTTTTTGGTCCGGACTATCAATTCCTGCACCGGGACCAGATCCTGACCTTCGAGGAGATCACGCGGCTGGCGCGGCTTTTCGTCGATAACGGCGTTCGCAAGATCCGCCTGACGGGCGGCGAGCCGCTCGTCCGCCGTGACTTGCCGCTTTTGGTCGGCATGCTTGCTCAAATCCCGGACGTCGACCTGACGCTGACCACGAACGGGGTTCTGCTTCCGCGATATGCCCGCCTCCTCAAGGATGCCGGGTTGAAGCGTGTCACCGTGAGCCTTGACTCGCTGGACGATGAAACCTTCAAAGCCATGAACGACGTGGATTTTCCAGTAGCGAAAGTGCTGCATGGGATGGACGAAGCGGCAAAGGCGGGATTGGGTCCTATCAAGGTCAACATGGTGGTGAAGCGCGGCCTGAACGATTCGAGCATCCTGCCGATGGCGCGCTTTTTCCGGGACAAGGGGTA
>DATHTH010000067.1:0-10086 GCA_035463495.1 Anaerolineales bacterium
AGAAGCATAGGAAGTTCACCCCCTACATCGATTGCAATGTCGTGCAAAGGACCAAGAGGGCGTGGTGTGAATAGCGCATCGCATGTGCCCCAGAACACGCGCACAGAACCCTCATGCGCACGGGCGAAGTGCTCTACGAGAGAGGTCTTGCCAATCCCGGCCTCGCCACGCACCAACGCAACCTGACCCTGACCCGCTAGTGCCTCATTTAGCAGGAGGTCGAGTTTTTGTAAGAACAAATCGCGTTCCAGTAATTCCATCGGAAATGTAGTAACACCGAACGGGTGGCCCAGGAGTAAGGCTACTGAATATAATTATAGGTGAGACTGCCTATAAAGCAAATGGGCGCAGACGTGAAGCCTACCCACCGTACATGGGCAACGCATCACCTAATTTGCTAACTTGATTAAGAAACATGTCTAACAACGATAGACCCCGACTCAAAACGAGCCCATGTCGTCAATGCGACGGTTATTATGCCTTATCCTAACCGACCAGCAGGCTGGAGCACTCTTGAGCTGCCGAAAAACTCAATGGCTTCTGAAAATCCCCAATTGCAAAAGTAACCCTGTAGTCTACTGGAGTCCCATCCTCAATGATCGACGGATTTATTTCATGGGAACTTGGAAAGAGAAAATATCTTCTTGTTGAAATTTCCCGCATAGAACGGCGACTCGAACCGCAAATTATAAGTTTCGGTTGTTTTCAGATCTGTATCAAGCCCTAAAGCATTCACTTTTCCTCTTGAATCAAACCTTAACATAGACAAAAACCGCTCAACATTGTGTGTTGGCGGTCTTTGTGAAACCGATGCCCCCACGGGGACTCGAACCCCGGTTTGAGCCTTGAGAGGGCTCCGTCCTGGGCCGCTAGACGATGGGGGCGTCTAATCAAGCGGGCGGGATTGTATCATCCCAACCTTCAATCGTCAACAAGAAAGACCTGTAATTCGCGCGGCCCGTGCATGCCGATCGTGAGCGACATTTCGATATCGGCGGTGCGGGAAGGTCCCGTGATGATCACTGCTGATCTGGATTGAGCGATGATGGGCAGTTTTAACACATCTTCAAGAGATGGCAGGATCTTCGCTGTGTGCAAGACGGCGATATGGATCTCAGGCAGCAGTGATGCCGTCAGCGGATCTCCTTCTCCATCCACGACCAGGATCGACCCGGTATCTGCCGCCGCGCAGATTGCTTTGGTGACGCCGAGGCGGATGGCAGGGTCGGGCGTGCGGCTGAGGTTGATCCCGGCTTGATGCAGAGCATGTTCGTCTAGCACATGCGGCTCGAGATGGATCTGATTGATATTATGGTCCCTCAGAAATTCGATTACCTTGCTCGGGAGGTCCACTGCATTGGTTCGGGTCACCGTACCGTTTAAGGTAGTCAATTCCTGTGTGAATCGGGCAACGAGATCCCTCTGGGTTCGTGATGCTGGTTCGGCCGGCCGATCTTCGATGCTTACGTGTTGATCTGGCCCATGGTGTGCCGCCTTACGTGTATACGTATTTTCCTCTCTCTTCAAAGCAGCCCATCGACCTCGAAATGTCTTTCCGGCAAACCGGGGTAGATCCTTACTGTAGCCCCAGCCGGTGAGCGCTGGCAGTCGGATGTATGGGCTGAACGGGGCCATAAGACGCGATCCGAGATCAGCGAGCTTCTGGGCAGCGGCAAATCGTCGCGGGTTGCGCGCTATGTGGCTGTAAACTTGCATGAACAGTCTTCCCGACCGAGAAAGCCCGTCACCCTCTTTCCTCTTTCCTGTTTCTGCGCCTTCACCTGCTCTCACCCGGGTCAATAATTTCGGCAGATCGATATCCACCGGGCAGGCGTCCCTGCAGGCGCCGCAAAGCGACGAGGCCTGCGCGAGAGGCACAAAATCTGATCCGAAGAATCCTGCTGAGATGACCGAGCCGATCGGACCAGGATACACACTTCGATAGCCATGTCCGCCGATCTCACGGAACACGGGGCAGGCATTCAGGCATGCCCCACAGCGGATGCAATACAGCGATTCCTTCAGCGGTGAACTGCGGAGCCGCGTACGCCCGTTATCGAGAATGATCAGGTGGCGCTGCTGGTCCGGACATGGGGAATGGATGAGCTGTGTGTACACGCTGAGTTTTTGTGTGGTGGCTGAGCGCGGAAGAAGCGATAACATCAACGCCAGGTCATCGTAATTGCGAACGAGCCGCTCCATGCCCATCAGCGCAATGTGCACGGGCGGCAGCGTGGTCACCATACGTCCATTGCCTTCATTGGTTACAAGGCACAAGGTGCCTGTCTCCACGACCCCAAAATTCACCCCGCTTATCCCTATGTCCGCACTAAGGAAGATCTGCCGCAGCGCCAGGCGCGCGGCATGGATGAGGGTCGGGATGTCCTCTGTGTAAGGAATGCCCAGCTTTTCGTGAAAGAGCTGACCGATCTCCTGGCGGCGCAGATGCACGGCAGGCGTGATAATATGCGTGGGACGTTCGTTACGGAGCTGAACGATGTATTCGCCGAGGTCAGTTTCTACGACACGGATGCCTTGCGCTTCGAGGGCGTGGTTGAGGTTGATCTCCTCCGAGACCATGGATTTGGATTTGGCAATAAGGATTTTTTCACCACGAAGGGGCACGAAGATTTCCTTTGTGTTACTTCGTGTTCTTTCTGGTGCATTCTTTACGATTCGTAAAACAATTTCTATGGCCTCGGCTGCGTCTCTGGCGCGATGGACGACCATCCTATTTTGAGCTGCCTTCTCGATGAATGCATCGAGATATGGGTCCAGGTGGTCGATCATATCCGCGCGGACAGCGTGCGCTCGCTGCCGGCGCTCACGCCAATCGGGCAGGGAGGCAAAGGCTGCCATGCGCCCGCTCACGCGGCGCTCAGCATTGGCGTCCAGGGCGATCTGAAGCGTTTCGTTGGCGAGAGATATGCGGATGCGCTCTCTAAAATCTTTGGGCATCAACAGTTATCTATGATTGAGGATTTCCGCAATATGCAGAACGTGCTGAGGTTTGTTCTGCCTGTGGAGTCCACCTGCAATGTGCATCAGGCAGCCGCATTCTGTTACCACAAGTGTGGGGGAGTGGACCTGCTCAAGGTTGGAGATCTTTCGTTTGAGCCATTCCGCGGAGAGTTCCGGGTGCTCTACAGAAAAGATGCCGCCGAAACCGCAGCATTCATCGGCATGCGGTAGTTCCACGACTTGTGCCCCTTTGACGTTTGCGAGAAGAAGACGCGGTTGGCGGTCGATCCTCATCCCGCGCAGTGTATGGCACGATGGATGATAGGTAAGGATCCCATCCCAGCGCGCCCCTAGGTCGGTGACGCCCAGTTTATCGACGAGGTATTCGGTAAATTCATAGACGCGATCCCCCATCGCCTGCGCCCGCGGCAGCCAGAAAGGATCTTCCCGGAACAGCTCAGGATACCCGTGCTTGATCATGTGCGCACAGGAGCCCGAAGGAATGACGATGTCTCCGCTGGTCTTTTCGAACACACGGATAGTGTGCTCTACGATCGGTCGCGCCTCGGCGCGCAGCCCGGCGTTGAAAGGCGGCTGTCCGCAACACGTCTGGTCGCGTGCAAACTCAACGGTTACGCCGAGGCGGCGCAAAATGCTGACGATCGCCTCACCGGTTTCCGGATAGAAAGAGTCGACGAGGCAGGTAATGAAGAGTTGCACAGTCGTCATGTGTGCATTGTAATCCTGAAAGGAATAAAGAAGTAGATGCCTCCCCATCGCTCTCCAAAAGTTTGGTATGATTTCGCCTTATGAATACTTTTCGCACTCAAGTACCCGCTGCATTTGATTTACCGGACCGTATCAAGCGCCTCAGCGAACTGGCATACAACCTGTGGTGGACATGGCACCCCGAAGCTGCGCGCCTCTTTAGCCGGCTCGATTCGGCGCTCTGGGAGCGGCTGGGTCACAATCCGCTCCGTTTTCTGCGTGAAGTCAGCCGCCCGCGTCTTAATCAGCTCGCGGAGAACAGGGATTACCTGGTCCTTTACGATCGCATGCTGGCTGATTTCGACGTGTATATGAACGAACAGGATACTTGGACGAACACGAGTCATCCTGAGCTGCGCGGGAACCCGATTGCGTATTTCTCGATGGAGTTTGGCTTGCATGAAACCCTGCCCATTTATTCGGGTGGGCTGGGCGTGCTGGCCGGCGATCATCTCAAAGAAGCCAGCGATCTGGGCTTGCCTCTCATCGGTGTCGGCTTCATGTATGTGGAAGGGTATTTCTCGCAGCGTATCACCGAAGATGGCTGGCAGGAAGCCGTCAACAACGTGCTCGACCTGAACAATCTCCCGGTGCTGCCGGTTCAAGATGACGATGGGCAGCGTTTGACCGTAGAGGTGGAATTCCCCGACCGGACCGTGTCCCTGGGTTTGTGGGAAATCCGCGTGGGACGGATTCCGCTCTACCTGCTCGATTCGAACCTTGGCTCAAACTCTGATTTTGACAGGCTGTTGACCGCGCGCTTGTACTGGTCCGACCTGGACCGCCGCGTGATGCAGGAGCTGCTGCTGGGCGTGGGCGGCGTGCGCGCGGTGCGTGCACTGGGCTATAACCCGTCGGTCTGGCACATGAACGAGGGCCATGCCGGGTTTCTCACGCTGGAGCGCGCTCGTGAGCTGGTCGCCGGTGGCAGCGCGTTCGAGGAAGCGCTGGCGAAGACGCGCGAGCACAATGTCTTTACCACGCATACGCCTGTACCCGCTGGCAACGACGAATTTCCTCTCTGGCTGATCGAGAAATATCTGGCAGCCTTATGGCCGCAGTTGAACCTCACTCGCGATCAGTTCTTCGATGTCGCCCGCCATCAAAAACCCCAGGGCGAGACGTTCAGCATGGGAGTGCTGGCATTGCGAAACTCGAAGGGACGCAACGCGGTCTCGGAGCTGCACGGGCATGTATCACGCAAGATGTGGCACTTTCTCTGGAAGGATGGGGCAGAGAGCGATGTGCCTATCATGCATGTCACGAACGGTGTGCATGTGTCCAACTGGATGGCGCGTCGCCTTGTCAATCTTTTCAACGTCCATCTCGGTGAAGATTGGTATGAGCATCATGATGAGCCGGACTTTTGGGAGGCAGTAGATGAGATCCCGGATGGGGATCTCTGGGCTGTTCGCCTGCACCTCAAGCGGAAGCTGGCTTTCTACCTTCGCGAGCGAGTCCGTGACCGCTGGAAGCTAGGCGGCTTCCATCCGGTGCAGGTGGTCTCCTCAGGTGTTCTGATCAATCCCTATGCGTTGACGATCGGCTTTGCCCGCCGCTTTGCAACGTACAAGCGCGCCAGCCTGGTCTTATCGGATGTTGAGCGATTATTGCATATCATCAATCGTCCCAACATGCCGGTCCAGATCATCTTCGCCGGCAAGGCGCATCCCGCTGACGAGCCTGGCAAGCAATTGATCCAGCAGGTCTATCGCCAGGTCAAGCGCGCGGAGACCGCCGGCCGCCTGGTGTTCGTGGAAGATTATGAGATGAACCTGGCGCGTTATCTCGTCCAGGGCGTGGACGTGTGGATGAACACTCCGCGCCGGCCGCTGGAAGCCAGTGGCACCTCCGGGATGAAAGCTGCCCTCAATGGCGTGCTCAACTTCTCTGTGCTGGATGGCTGGTGGCGCGAAGCTTACAACGGTCATAACGGCTGGTCCATCGGCGAAGACAGGCAGCTCGAATCACAAAGCGTGCAGGATGCAGAGGATGCCGAGAGCCTCTACCATACGCTGGAGAACGAAATCATTCCTCTCTTTTATGATCGTGATCCCAGCGAGATCTCACACGAGTGGATGGCGCGCGTCAAGAATTCTCTCAAGACCAATATTCCTCAGTTCTCCACGCGCAGGATGGTCAAGGAGTATGTGGAACGGCTGTATGTGAAGGCGCTGCCGGCTGCTTCAGCCCGGGAAGCCGTTCCGGGCGGGATGTAAAAGATTTATGATCCCAGAAATCGATGTGAACCAGCTCTCGGAGAAACTCAACTCTCCGGACAACTTTATTTTGCTCGATGTGCGCGAGCTGCATGAGTTGGACTACGCCAAGTTGAGTGATCGCCGTCTCGAAGTCACGCCGATGAGCCGGCTGGCGCGCGAAGGCATTCAGGCGCTATCGGCGTCCGCAGCTTCCAGGGATGCCACAATCTATGTGATGTGCCATCATGGCAGTCGCAGCCAGCAGGTGACTGCCTGGCTGGCGCAGCAGGGTTGGAAGAACGTCCACAACGTGCGCGGGGGAATCGATGAATACGCGCGGGCGGTCGATCCCTCGGTGGGGTTTTATTAATGGTTTGAACCTTCAACGCTCACAGTTTGAGGTCAAAAAGAAGAAGGTTGAGGATTTTCCTCAACCTTCAGCATTTAAACCTTTCCACCTGAAACTACGTATCGAACACAAATTCCCCGTTCTTATAAAACAGGTCCCCATCGACCAGAATTTCAGAGTCCGTGCGCAGGTCGCAGATCATGTCCCAGTGGATGGCGGATTTGTTGTGCGACCCGGTTTCGGGATATCCTGCCCCAAGCGCCATGTGGAAGGTCCCGCCGATCTTTTCGTCGAACAAAATGTTGCCGGTGAACCGGTCGATATCGGGATTGGTGCCGATCGCATACTCGCCGAGATACCGCGAGCCGGCATCCGATTCGAGCATCTTGATCAGGTAATCCTGGTTCTTTTCTGCCCTGGCTTGTTCCACGCGCCCGCGCACGAACGTCAGCTCCGCGCCTTCGACCGCCACACCGCCATACAGGGCGGGATATGTGAACCGCACCCAGCCATTGACCGAGTCTTCGACGGGTCCCGTAAAGATCTCGCCGTCGGGCATATTATTCCTGCCGGTGGAATTCATGAACCGGCGACCCTGGACCGAGAGTGTTAGATCCACGTTGGGTCCGCGCATGACCACCTGATTCCTGCTCGCCAGCCAGTCAATAGCTCTTTGCTGGCCTGCCGCAGTGCTCGTCCAGTAGGCAATTGGGTCTGCTTCATGAGCATGGACTGCGCCGAAGACAAACTCCTCATATTCCTTGAGGCTCATGCCTGCATCCTGTGCATAGGCATCCGTGGGGAATAGTGTGGTGACCCACTTGAAGCGGCCTTCTGCGCCCCTGCGCATCTGCGCTTCGGTGATGGGACTGTTTGCCTTGCTGCGGCGCTGCGCTTTGACGGGATCCAGGTTTGTCGTCGCGCGCGTGTTGGTCGCCGAATGGATCCGGATGCGGCTCTCAAACTGGTCGTAGGCATATTTGTAAAACGTGGGGATGAAGTCCAGCTGTGTGTCGTTGGCGTAGGTCAGATACACATCATCCTGCACAAAGGGCACCATGCCGGGGAAGCCGATCATAGGGTGAGGATGCCCGCCTTTTTCCAGGATTTGAATGTATAGTTCACGCACCAGGGGCTCTGCGGCCGTTGTCGCTTCGATCAGGACCCGGTCACCCGGCTCCACCCGGGTAGAATGCTCGACAAGTACCTTTGCAAAGTTCACAATTCGGGGATCAGCCACAATGGACTCCTTTAGAGCGTCGTAGAATAGTGTAGGAACGCACAAATTATATCATTGCGGTTTCCTGGGGTATACTCAACCCGCTTTTTAGGACGAAGTTACAATGCTTATCGAAGATCCCGCGCCAGCGGGATATTGAGCATGGCGAAATGAAACAACTCATCCAGAACATCAAGAACGGAACATCGAGCGTCGAAGAGGTGCCGATTCCTACCCCGCAGAAGGGACAGGCGCTGGTCAAAGTGGAAGCCAGTCTGGTCTCTGCGGGGACCGAGCGCATAATGGTAGAGTTCGCCGAAAAGAGCCTGGTAGGCAAAGCGCGCTCGCGCCCCGATCTGGTCAAACAGGTGCTCGACAAAGCCCGCCGTGAGGGCGTGGTCAACACCGCACAAGCCGCTCTCAACCGGCTGGACCAGCCGATGGCGGTTGGATATTCCTCGGCTGGCAGGATCGTGGCTCTGGGAGAGGATATGCCGGGGTTCAGGGTGCGTCAGCGCGTGGCATGTGCGGGCGCAGGCTATGCCGTCCATGCCGAATATAACCTCGTGCCGCGCAATCTGCTGACGCCGCTACCCGAGGATGTCGATTTTGAATCCGGCGCCTTCACCACCCTTGGGGCGATTGCGCTGCACGGATTTCGCCTGGCGGAGCCGCAGATTGGCGAGAGGGTTGCCGTGATCGGCATGGGGCTCCTGGGGCTGTTGACCGCGCAGATCGCCGCAGCCGCAGGCTGTCATGTATTGGGGATAGACATCGATCCCTCACGCCTTGCTCTTGCAGACTCCCTCGGGCTTCGAACGGTTTCCCGCGAACAAGCTGTGGACTCCTCGGAAGCATTCACCGCCAACCGCGGCTTCGACGTCGTCGTTATTTGCGCTGACACTTCCTCGAATGATCCGGTGGAGCTGGCAGCCGCCATCGCGCGTGACCGCGCCCGGGTGGTTGCCACGGGTGCGGTGGGATTGACTTTTCCCCGCAAGGCCTACTTCGAAAAAGAGCTTTCCTTCATCAACTCGCGTTCCTACGGGCCGGGCCGTTATGATCCGACTTACGAAGAGCATGGAATCGATTATCCGATCGGCTATGTACGCTGGACCGAAGGACGCAACTTCGAAGCCATTGTGGACTTAATGGCAAGTGGGAAGCTGAGTGTGAAGCCGCTCATTACCCACCGTTTTCCGATCGACCAGGCGGCGCAGGCGTATGAGGTCATTACCGGTAAGAAGAAAGAATCGTTCTTGGGGGTGCTATTAACCTATCCTCAGAGTGAGTGGAAAGTAGAAAGTAGAATTATCCGCTTTCCACTTTCCAGGCCATCAAAGAGTACGTCTGTCCGACTCGGTGTTATTGGCGCGGGGATGTTTGCCAATTCTGTCCTGCTTCCCTCAATCAAGAAAGCAGGTGGTATCGAGCTCGTTGGCATTGCCTCTTCAGGCGGACTGCATGCTCAACATGCGGGTGAAAAATTCAGCTTCCAGTATGCCACATCCGATGCCGACGAGATCCTTAACGATCCGAGCATTAGTACCGTTGCGATTCTTACGCGCCATAATATCCATGCCGAACTGGCTGTCAAAGCCTTAAAGGCGGAGAAGCATGTTTTTGTAGAGAAGCCTTTAGCCATTATCCCCGAACAGCTCTCTACCATAGAGGAACAGCTTCGACGTAGCGAAAGCTGTTTGCTCCTTACCGGCTTCAATCGCAGGTTCGCGCCGCTTGCTGCGGAGCTCAAATTTCTCCTCTCTGCTCTCCCTGAGCCCAAATACCTCCACTACCGGGTGAATGCCGGTGCTATCCCTCTCAACCACTGGACTCAGGATCCCGAAATTGGCGGCGGGCGCATCATTGGCGAAGCGTGTCATTTTGTGGATTTCATTACTTTCCTGGTCGGTGCGCCGCCTGCCTCGGTGACCGCTCACGCGCTGCCCGACAAAGGGAAATATCGGGAAGACAACGTGTCCATGACCTTCACATTCCCGGATGGATCGATTGGGGTGGTGGACTATCTCGCGAACGGTGACAAAGCCTTCCCAAAGGAGCGCGTCGAAGTGTTTTGCGCAGGTCAAATAGCGGTGCTGGATGATTTTGTCTCTCTCCAGACGGTGAAAGATGGAAAGAAGAAAGTGGTGAAAGTCCCTCAGAACAAGGGGTGGGTGGATGAATGGCAGGTCTTTGCACAGGCTATTCGTGATGGTGGCAAGCCTCCGATTCCCTACGAGCAACTGATCGGTGTGACGAAGGCGACGTTCGCGGCTGTGGAGTCTTTAAGAAAACGAAAACCTGTCAGTCTGCAGGAGTAAGCGGGCTTTTCTTCCCTGTGTATCGCTTAACGTCAGATCTGGATCATTTATATGACTATCAAACCATGGAAAGTAGTAGAGACGAGTTACATCCGCCCACGCTTTCGGATCGACAGATGTGAGCTGTCCAACGGCCATCTCTTAGACGCCACGATCTTTGAATTTCGCGCCTGGACAAACGTGCTGGCGTTGACAAAAGATAATGAGGCCGTACTGGTGAGACAGTACCGTCACGGCGTTTGCGAATTTTTATTGGAGCTCCCCGGT
>DATHTH010000068.1:0-2662 GCA_035463495.1 Anaerolineales bacterium
CGTTCCAGCTCAGATTTTTTTCGAGACTGTTCCACATATTCTGCCACCCCAGGCTGATCCATCACTTGCGCGGTCAGTTCGTGTTCCGGCGCGATTACCATAAATGTAGAGCCCCATAACGTGTCCGGGCGGGTGGTGAAAATCTCCAATGCTTCCTCCCGCTCACTCCGCAGGACCGGAAAGCGAATTTTCGCTCCCTCTGAGCGGCCGATCCAGTTGACCTGGGCAGCTTTGACCTTTTCGATGAATCGGGTCTGCTCCAGGCCGGCAATGAGCCGGTCGGCATATTGCGTGATCCGAACCACCCACTGGCTGATCCGGCGGCGAGTGACTTCCGTCCCACAGCGCTCACAGTGCCCGTTGACAACTTCCTCATTTGCCAGGCCGACTTTGCAGGAGGGGCACCAGTTGATCGGCATTTCCGCCTTGTATGCCAGTCCCTGCTCGAACAATTTTATAAAAATCCACTGAGTCCACCTGTAATAGTCAGGATCGGTTGTATTGACGGCACGGCTCCAATCGAAGGAAAAGCCGAGGGCATTCATCTGTTCACGGTAATTCTCCGTGTTTGTCTTTGTGACATCCTGTGGTTTTTGCCCGGTACGAATCGCGTAGTTTTCGGTCGGCAGCCCAAATGCATCCCACCCGATGGGGAATAGCACATTCCTGCCCTGCATACGCTGGAAGCGCGCATAGACATCGCCCCCGGTGTAGGTGAAAGCATGCCCGATGTGCAGACCCGATCCCGAAGGATAGGGAAATTCCGCCAGAACGTAGAGCTTCTTCTTCTCGGAAAAATCCTCTGCTTGAAATTCTGCCATGTGTCCTCCGGCGCTGGTAGTAACTTGATCGGCTTGTTCTTGATAAGGTCTAACTTTCATTTGGAGCTTGAGTCTTCCGGCGGAAGTCAGTCAGGTCAGCGAGGTGTTCTTCGTAGTGGGCGTACGTTGTCCACTTTGCCCACCAGCCGATTTGCTGCCTGCCATATTCGTTGAGCAGCTGGTCATCGCTTAACGAAGCAAGCAGCTTAAGAAGTGCCTGGTGCGTTCTCTCAAGGCGCGCACGGCTCTCTGTAAGTGATCTATCGTGATCCAGCTCATACTGCATCTTGTTAAATGAATCCGTATTCGCGCCTAGCCGGCCCCATTTCCCTACAAGTAAATCCCCGATCACCCGGATAGCCGCGTCCTGCCATGCTGCGAGATGGTTCATAAGGTCCTTGACACTCCATCGGTCTCCAATGGAGCCTGGTGTCAGCAATAGTTCGCTGGGAATACCCGTCCATGCTTTGGTCAATGCCTCCCAGGCGGCTTGCTCCCGAGCGAAGAATTCGTCTCGCGTTCTCAATGTGTTTTCTGGGAGGCGGCGCGGCATACAGGTTCCTTTCCCGGGTAACTATAACAGATTCGGCCCTTCCCGCCGGCGACTTTCAACCCCAGCCGAGACCAAACAGCACACAGGATGAGCCCTTTCCTCTATGTGGAACTAAAATTTCTGTAAGGAATCTTCCTCGCTTGACTGTGACTTTTTCAGGCATATTTGCGTCTTGTTCTTAGTTTCACAGATCGAATTTTCGCATCCAGATCAAAATCATTCATCGAAGCCGAGGATACTTATGTACCGCACCATTGCCCTCATCATTGTTATTACCTTAGCCCTCCCGATTGCGATTGCTTTTGGAAATCTGGCATCCCCTGCCCAGCCGTTGACGATCTTCCCGGCAGACTGCGAGCTGCCTGTCGACGGGGAGCTATACCTCACCCTGGACGGATTTCTCCCCTCCGATGCGGTCGTAACCTGGGACGTGGACCAGGGCGGCATCGGGTCTGTGCTACCGGGCCGGGATGCCGTGCTGGTTGCGACATCCGCGCCCGCAGTGATCACGGTCACCGTCTCGATCTCTCCTGCCCTTCCCGGGTTGCCCTCCGCGATCACGCGGCAGTGCACCGTCACCACAGCGGAGGACTAATACGTCGTAGACTACGCGAGACATCCCGGCAGATCTGTGCCGGGATGTTTGCTTATTTATAACTTTGCAGGTTTACTGAATGTACAAAGGTGAGTGAGCAGTGCATCATTCTTTCACTCGCTGTCGGGCCATGGTGCACCCGTTTGCAGCGCGGTTGCATATTCCTGTAGCCGCTCATCGTCATGCCCACGGATTTGCATCAAGAAGGGAAAATCTTCCGGTGCTACCGTAAGTTTCGCCAATGGCTGAGCCGGCTCAAGACTTGCGAGCTGTGCAATCTGGACTTCATACGAACCAAATCCCATAGGTGGTTGAACAGTGAAGGTATCCCGTGGCAAGAGATACACGGTTCCGGTTCGCCAGGGCCGAGCGGGGAGAGCCGATTGACTGACAGAGAATACATAGTAGGGACCGTGGAGCATGCCCGTCTCGTCGCGAAGGCGCACACAGGCGTTCGTAATGGACGTGACCCGGTCGCGATCGACGATGGCAAAGAACATCGCCCACAAGCCATCTGATGCAGCATAAACAGCTTTCTGACTGCCAAATTCATTGAGGTCATTGGACTGGCGGGGCTCGAACTGCGCAATATTGGCGTTGCCAGAACCATGCATCGCAATATTGTGATGATCGGCGAGATAGCAAAGGAATTGCCACTTGGGAAAGGGCAACGTGAACGGAATGGTAGGACAT
>DATHTH010000069.1:0-4497 GCA_035463495.1 Anaerolineales bacterium
CATGCCATCCTTGTCGGAGGTCAGGGTTGAGCCAATACCAAGGGTTGGCGTTGGGATGATGGTTGCTGTGCTTGTTGCGGGAACAGGTGTGGTGGTAGGCGCGGGCGCCGGGGTGGCTGGCGCACAGGCTGTTATGATTAAAACGATCATCAGTGAACTGAAAAGCTTGTGAATCATTTTGTTCTCCTTGGTGTTCCTCAAAATAAACGGTTCCGTCAGTACAATTCAATCTCAGTTGGACTGCCAATACTAGATAGAGAACTGCCAATAACCGCCAATCTTCGATGGTGCCCGAGAAGGTGAGGGGGAGAGCGTAGGCAGGGCTGGCTGTGTCTCAGCAAAGACTGTGCTCACGGTGGAGATGGCGGTCTGCATGATCCCTGCATCGCTCAGTGTGGGTGTCCCTAGAGAACTGCTACAGGACGCCAGCATTCCTGCTGCCAGACATAATAGGAGATGTGTTTTACCGAAGATGTTCATTTTTCACCGCCTTTTCTGAATGATTGGACTGAATCTGATGCGGCTGCCTCTATCTTCCTGCAATCAAGAAAGCGAAGTTTCGATTTCTGGCAACCAGCCAGACCAAACCGGCTACAAACAGGATGGCGATCAGGACCGCCCAGACCGGCCAGGGAATGCGACCGCCGAAGGCGCCGAGCGCGCTCGTGAACAGACAGGCCACCCCGCGACCCAGCAGGTTCGCCACCGAAAAATGACGGTGAGAGATCTTGCCCAGCCCAGCCAGGTAGCACATAGCATCATTGGGAACGAGAGGCAACACCAGGCTCACGGCAAAGAAACCGACGCCCTGGCCCCGTGCTGTTTTGTCCCAGCGCGCCAGAATGTCTGGCGATATCCACCTTTCGACAAAGGCTCGCCCATAGCGGCGTGCAAGCAGGAACGCCATCTCTCCACCGGCAACCAGGCTCAGCCACGACAGCAGGAAGCCTCCTTCAAAACCGTACAGGAACCCACACGCGATCATCAACGCTTGCCCCGGGATGAAAGCGAAAAACACCTGCAAGATAAATAGAACAGCCAGAAGGACCGTCCCCCATACCCCGAGGCGAGCCATAGAGGCAGTCACCGCCTCCTGATCGCCGAACCACGTCCAGAGAGAAGCAAGCGGTTCGCGTCCGACCCATAATGCACCGGGAAGCCCTGCGATCAGGATGAGCTTAAATAAGAACTGGCTTTTCATGTCGATCTCCTTTGGTATCCCCACTTTCGCGCCTTGAGACTGCCAAAGCCAGAGAAAAAACTGCCAAAAAACGCCACAATCTAACATTCGAGCCCGGAGGAAGACCTGCGGGCTCATGTCCTGTGGCCGGGAGCTGCCTAGCGGCTCGATTTCTCTAGAAGAAGCCTTGCCAGGCCGCGCAGGGCATTCCGCCTGGTGCGATTGAAAGTTCCCTCTGAGATATACAATCGCGCCATGATCTCACGGTTCTGTGCGCCTTCGACGTAGGCATCGTGCAGCACCACGTAGTTGTACCAGACACGCGGCAGCGGCTCACCCGGTCGCTTCGCGGCCGGCCGCAGGGTTTCCAGGGCATCGTTGAGCAGCTGCTGTAACTGTCTACCGCGTTCCACATGCGAGTCACCAGGGACCCTGGCCCAGTCGGCGAGCGGGGACTGGCCGAGCACAATATAGTCATGCAAGTGGCGCAATGCTTCTTCGACCATTTTGACGAACTCCTGATCGGGATTGGTTGCGATCACGTCCAGCATGTCTCCTGCTATCGAGCTCAGCTCGGTGGCGTTGTCCTGAGAAATTGCAACGAGCTGGCGAATCTGGTCCGTTTGCTGGGGACGCAGGCTATTGAGCGAGACGATGGTCCCGATCTGATCCGCCACTTCAGACAGCAGCTCCAGGTCCCCGGCAGAGTACTCCAGTCGTCTTTGCGGCTTCCCGATCCCGATAAAAGCGATCTGCCGCTGCCCGTCGAACGATGGCGCGACCCAGTCCAACTGGGAAAGCCGATCACCTTCCGGCTGGCAAACCTCATCAAACGAGACGAGTCCTTCGGGAATGCGGTTGTCAACAGGGATGGAATAACGGGTCGCGATCACCCGAAAATGCTCCCCCTCGCGTACCGCAATCAGCCCACCGGAGGCCTGCATAGTGTGACAAAGCAAATCGAGGCTATCCTGTAAGCTCTCCTGGAGGACATTCTGCCCCGCCGTTTCCAGCTGGCGAAGCTGCTTTCTGAACGCGCCTTCGCGGCGGATGCGGATGCGTTCCAGGAATTCCCGCACAAGATCATAAAATGCATGCGTTAAGATCGCCAGCCCCACTGCGAACGCCAGCATTTCCGCGGGCAGTCCGAGCTGCCAGGCAATGTAAGCATAAATGCCGGCCAGCCCCAGGATCGTCAGGGTGGTTACAGGAAAGTCACGCAGGGTCGTCCGGCGCTCGAGCAGCGTTTGATGCCTCGCGACCGAAAGACTGAGAAGAAAAACCCCGCAAAAGATCAACAAATCGACTGTCAGGCGCGGCAGAGCATTCGGGGTAGCCAATCCAGCCACACCGTACAGGACGGAAGCAGCCGGAAAAAGCGAAGAAGCCAGAAAATACTTGCCGCGCGGCGTCAACCCGACCCTGTCACCGATCAACAGGTTCAGCAAGATACAGAAGGACACGACCGCCTGAAAAAGACTGTAGACAATATAGGGAATACCCATGCGCATATGGGCAACAGAAAGCGCATTTCCCGCCTCTCCTATAAATGAATTGGAGCTAACAAGCAAGACGGCTGCGATGGCAGCCAAAACATAGATGCTGCGCGCGAGCCAGCGCAATTGTTTCTGAGTATGCAGGGACATGATCTGATAGGTCAGGCTATACCAGCTGGCAAGTCCGATGACCAGCAGTACCGCCCGCCAGGCGGCAGTCCCGGGAACCTGGTGAAAAATATTGCGGTAGGCTCCAAAAAAGAAGACAGACAACGCCAGCAGCACAATCACTGCCCGCAGTGTCACGCGGCTTGGAAATCCCCTGGCAAAGAGGTAGAAGGCAAGCCACAGCGTAATTGCCATGGCAAACAGGTCAAGCAGAGCAGTTGCCTGAAGTAACATGCCTTACCGGCGATTGACCGTGAGATAGCCAGGCAAAGCAAATACGTTACGGCGTTCTCTCACAACCGGCACGTTATTTCTTTCCAATGTTCAGGGGTCGAGAAGATAGAAGGCGAGACACGTAAAGGGATACTCCTTTCCTCCTGAGGTCAGCCAATGCTGCATTATATACCCCAATCACCGTAATAGCCAGCGAGGCGTAACCAAGAGCCGTCCCTTAACAGGTAGCTTGCGCGGTCCAGCCTGCCCGCGAATGTTTCTCGTGCCAGCACATCCGACAGCCCGGCAAGGACGGACTGGGAATCAGTGTAATCACACCAGAACGCGCCAGATCTCCGAGTCGATTGCGATGACTTGAATCGGTAGCCTTGCAGCCTTGATCGGGCCATCCGAGGTTTCAGGCCCTTCTGCACCGGGCGAGTTCGTCAGGTCAAAATTGGCTCCCCTGTCAGTGTCCCCGCTCTGAAAAAAGGAAAGAGTAGCGTCTATTTCTCCCCCACTGGCATGCTCAACCAGGCTGCTCCCATCCGGCGTCGAGGAGCTAAATCCGCAGGATCGTAAAGCTTCCCAGCCGGCAAAACTTTATAAACCCGGCCAGGTGCAGTTTTTCATCCCCGGCAAAGTACTCAAACGGATGGATCTCCCTCAGTCCCAGCAAGTGCTGTTCCAGTCCTGCCTGCATGATCGCCTGTTCCACCGGCGACAGGTTTTCGAGAGGATCTTCTTTCTGCGGCGCTGCGACGTGCCGGATCTCGATGTTGAAGTCGGGGATATCGTGGAGGGCGCGCTCTAACGCCACAGCCAGCGCCAGGGCATCTTCGGCGATGACGGTCTGCCCATCATTCGTCAGATAGGTGCCATCCCATTCGTCCCATTCTTCGGTGTCAAAGCGATAGGACTCGATCACCGAAGACAGGCGCGTCCCCATGGGCTGCCAGCCGTACGCCATCGCCAGGTTCAAGACCTTGATCCACGCTTCGCCGCTGAACTTCTCGCGGGCAATCGTGGACTGGCTGGATAAGTGATACGTCATGAATGGGTTCACAGGTGCCTATTATACCCACCAATTTGGAACGCCATCGCTGCCACGAGCTGCTACCTTTGGGTGATGATATTGTCCCTGCCCTGGTCCACAATAACCGGAGACCCGGATTCATAGAACACGAGGTTCCCGTTGCCGGTGACCGTGATGCTGCTGCAGGCGCCCAGCAGGGTCACGCTATTCGTGTGGCCGCGAACGACAGCCTCATTGCCGCTGCAGGTAAAGGTGAGGGTCTGCCCGTTGCCCGTGACGACAATCGGGTCGCCGCCAGCCGGAGGCGGCTGGACGGTCGGCGGAACCGCAGTAGGTGGAACTGCCGTAGGCGGAGCGATCGTCGGGGGTCGAGGAGGGGTCTCTGAGGGCGGCGGATCGGTGGG
>DATHTH010000070.1:0-10115 GCA_035463495.1 Anaerolineales bacterium
GATGTTGAAGACCGCGGTCGTCCGCGCAGGCACGCTAAACTCACCGCTTGCAGAGTCGAAGCTCGACTCACGCGTCAGCGGATCGCTGGAAGCCTGCTGGATTGCATGCAGCTCGAATTCTTTGTTTGCGAAAACCGGGTCGCCGAATGTTACTTCCTCCGGGCGGGCGTTGAAAAGGACCACGATCTCATCATATACGGGATCGATATCCTCAGCATCTGTCAGGCGCGTGACGATCAGACCGGGAATGTGGTCAGGTCCCGTGTTAAGAAACGAGACGGAGTTTTTGATCTGCTCTGCCGATTCGAGGCGGAACAATTTCGAGCTCTTGCGGATCTGCAGAAATTCGCGGAAGACCGCGGAGGCAAATTCAATATCGGCTTTGGCGGGAGTCAGCGCGGGGTCGGCGAGGAGCGGTCTGTAAATGTCCCATTGACCCGTCCCCTCGATGGGAAGTCCCCTGCCCCAGTTGTTCGCCGCATACGTCCAATCTAGCCTGTTATACCAGTCACCGGAGTTGTATGAATTAGGGTCGAACGATTTAGAGCGCAGGATGTCGTCTCCCGCGTGGAAGAACGGGATTCCCTGGCTGAACATGACAACACTCACTGCCAGGTTGTTCATACGCACGCGGTCGGCAAGCGTGGCCTCGGCCGGAGCCTTGACCTGGATGGCATCGAAGAGGGTCTGGTTGTCGTGCGCAGACACATAGACGATGTTTTCCTGCGGGTCGGCAGTGTACCCGGCCGGCGCGCCGTTGTACGAAACCAATCTGCCAGGGACGGTGCTGCCATCTGCGCGGGTAATCTCATAGCTCGCGAGGTTCCCCGCCAGACCAAGCCGGATCCAGTCCGTGTAATTGTTGAGCTGGATCTGCTGATCCTCAGCATCCCTTTGCTCATTGGCATTGTTGGTCAGGACGAGACCGGTCACAAAGCCTTGCAGCCGGACATCATCGAACGGGTTGCCGCCGCGCACAGCATCGCGCAGCCGGTCGTTGAATACGCCGATTCCCAGCCCCGGGATGTTGAGCTGGGTGGCGTTCTTGCCGCGAGCATTATTCGCGACCTCGCCAAAGTCCCAGCCTTCGCCGTAGATGTAAATGGACTTCCCGTCCACGCCATCTGCTTCGAGGGTCAGGGCGTCCAATGCGGCGCGGACCGCCTGCATATCCTCAAGCATGTGATGTCCCATGAGGTCGAAGCGGAAGCCATCCACTTTGTATTCTTTCGCCCAGGTGACGACCGAGTCGACCATGAGCTTGCGCATCAACGTATGCTCGGTGGCGGTATTCTCGCAGCACGTGGACTTTTCCACGCCACCCTCGCTGTTCAGACGATGATAGTAACCGGGTACCACGCGATCGAGCACGGAGTTCGGGCTTTGTCCGCTGGCGTTGGTGTGGTTGTAGACTACGTCCATCACCACGCGCAGCCCGCTCCGGTTGAGAGATTGCACCATCTCACGGAATTCGACAATACGGGTTGTTCCATCGGGATCCGTGGCATAGCTGCCTTCCGGGGTCGTGTAATGGAGTGGGTCATACCCCCAGTTGAATCCATCCGAGGCTGTGACTGCGCTGACGGCAATGGATTGTTCCTCTGAATCGGGGGACAGAGAAGCAAGCTCATCCTCGTCCACCGTCACCCATGTGGACTTGTCCTCGTTGACGCTGGCAATGTCGAATGTAGGCAGCAGATGAACGTGGGTCAACCCCGCCCCCGCCAGGGCGGTGAGATGTTTCATCCCATTCGAGTCTGTGACGGTGAACGCCTTGTAGGTGCCTCGCAGCTCTTCGGGAACCGTCTCGTCACCAATGCTAAAGTCGCGGATGTGCAATTCGTAGATCACGATATCTTCGGGGGCAGCAAGGGGAGGCTTCTCGAGCGTATCCCAGCCTTCCGGCTTGAGATCCGCGTCGCTCAAGTCCACAATCTGGCTGCGCTGGCTGTTCATGGAGAGGCTGAGCGAGTATGGATCTGTGACCAGGTTTCTTTCGATCTTACCGGTCGAGGGGACAAACACATCCACCTGATACAGATAATACTGGCCCTTCCAATCTGCCTCGCCGGTGATACTCCAGACTCCGGTCGCCGCATCGAACTCCATGGGCAGCTCCGCGGCGTTATCAGAGTTAGGATCATCGGTCATGAGCAGCGCGACCTGTTGCGCGGTGGGCGCCCAGAGGCGCAGGGTAGGAATGTCATCTTCAAACGCCACACCCAACGGACCCTCGTATGGATACAGATCGTCCAGCACGCCAGGGATCTGAATGCCGGTTGCATCCACCGCGCGGTCGTTACGGTCCCGGGCAAGGACGGCGAGCTGTCCCTTGAGAATGTCTGAGAGCAGGTCGGCATCGGTTTCTGTCACTCGAAGGACTGCATACTCTCGCAAATGCGGATAGCGGCGTAGAATTTCCACATCGGGTTGATCGGAAACAAAGGTGAGAGTGATTTCGCTGCCATTGTCGATCCCCGCGGGGCTGAGAACAAGGGTGGCATCCGGCGAATACACGAGGGCATAGGTGAGCCCCGAGCCGCCGCTGATGTCCCAGAGAATTGTCTCCCTGTCGATCCAGATGGCGCGCTGCTTGGTCAGGTCCCCCACCGGCGCGCCGCTGGTGCTGATCGTGGTTTCATCGTTCACAGAGTCATATCCAAAATAAACGGCATCTCCATCGTTTTGCACGGTGAACTGCTGCGGCTCGCCGATGACATCTTCGGCATCTTCATTGCGAGTAAACGTGACATTGTACGTCCCGGCTTGCAAGCCGCCGGTGGTGATGCCAAACGTGCCATCCCCGTCGGGATCCTGCAGCCAGGCGCGCAGGCAGGTCGCATCGTTATTCCGGTTGCAGCCAATCTGAGTCTGGAAGCTTCCCATGGCGACGATGATCGGCGAATTGACGTTATCGGTGATCCAGTGCGTCTTGTGGTCATAATAAAATTTGACAGACACCGGCTCATCCACCACAAGGGGGATATCGGGACCGCCGGGTGTGGCGTTGGTCCCATAATTCTCACCCCAGCCGCCGTTGATCGCCGCCTTATAACGCGGTCCGTTTTGATCGTCATCATTGCCGGGCTCGATCTCAAAGCTGCCCTGCCAGATGTCATCCTCGGCGTCATAGGTGAGCATGGTGTCCTCACAGGCTGGCTGCCATTCCCCCGGACAGCCGAGCTCGTCCTGGTGCGTGCCGGGGATGTTGACCGACTCCGGGTTCTGAGCCTGCTGCGCCCGTGCAACGGGAATGAATAGCGACGAAAGAGAAGCCAGCGTGAGGGCGGCCACGAGAAAGAGAGTGAACATTGTTTTTCGCATGGGGACAGCTCCGCTCCGGTTTTATCATACATTGCGGAGAAATAGTAAAATCATTTTCCGTCGCGATGACCTACGGGTGGCGTTGAACAAACAGAGAAAACCAGCGAGGGAATTTGACGATCATCCTTATGGACTGGTGACAGGGTATATTTCCCCACGTAGTACAATTTACTTTAAATTCGCAGCCAGGGAACCCATACAGCTTTTATGGCTTCCTTTGTGGCAAAGTTCTACAAAAATACATCTTTCATTAAGATTTGGAGTTTCATCAAGAGGAATGGTAACCAAGCGATTAGCAGTTCTGACAAGTGGAGGCGATGCGCAGGGAATGAACGCCGCTGTTCGAGCAGTGGTCCGCACGGCACTGGATAAAGGCGCTGAAATCTACGCCATCTACGAAGGCTATCAGGGGTTGGTGGAGGGCGGAGCACGCATCCGTAAAATGGATTGGGATTCTGTCGGTGGGATCTTGCAGCAGGGCGGGACGATTATCGGTACGGCGCGCAGTGAGGAGTTCCGCACGCGTGAAGGCCGTCGCACCGCAGCGTTGAACCTTATCCAGCTCGGCATAGACGGTTTGATCGTAATCGGCGGAGATGGCTCGCTTACCGGCGCGGACATCTTCCGCCGCGAGTGGGCGTCACTGCTCTCAGAACTTGTGCAGGGCGGGCAACTCAGCGAGGAAATGGCGGCAAGCCATCCTAACCTTGCGATCGTCGGCATCGTCGGTTCGATCGATAACGACTTCTCCGGTACCGAGATGACCATCGGCGCGGACAGTGCGCTGCACCGCATCACCGCCGCAGTGGATGCCATCACCAGCACGGCTGCCAGCCATCAGCGCACGTTCATTGTCAAGGTGATGGGGCGTAACTGTGGTTATCTCGCACTCTATGGAGCCTTAGCCACAGGGGCAGACTGGGTGCTGATCCCCGAAGCGCCGCCGGATGTGGATAACTGGCAGGAAGTGATGGTGGAGCGCTTGCGAGCCGGGACACGTGCCGGGCGCCGTGACCACATTGTCATCATGGCGGAGGGCGCTCAGGATCGTTATGGGAATTACATTGGCTCCAGCGATGTGCAGCGTGTACTGGAAGAAGGACTCGGGGAGGAGGTCCGCACCACCGTGCTCGGACATGTGCAGCGCGGCGGGCGCCCGAGCGCCTATGATCGCAACCTGGCAACGCTGTTCGGGTACGAGGCTGTGATTGCGCTCCTCGAAGCCAAGCCGGAGGATGAAGCCATCGTGGTAGGCACCCGGGCAAATCGTATCATCCGGCTGCCGCTGGTGAAATGCGTGGAACGGACGCTGCAGGTGGCGGAAGCGCTCCGGAACCGTGACTACGAGAAAGCCATGTCTCTGCGCAGCTCCAGTTTTAACGATGCCTTCCGCACGCTGAAGACCATGGTGCGCGCCCTGCCTCACCCGCCTGCGCCCGATCAGAAGCGCTTCCGCATTGCTGTTTTCAATGCAGGCGCGCCCGCGCCGGGGATGAACACGGCCGGTCGCGCTGCGGTCCGGCTGGGGCTGGATCAGGGTCATATCATGCTCGGAGTCAGCAATGGCTTTGAAGGTCTGGCGGCCGGGCAGGTGACCGAGTTGGAATGGACGAGCGTCAACGGCTGGGCATCCATGGGCGGCTCCGTGCTGGGAACTAGCCGCAAAGTGCCAAAGGGTAAGGACATGTACGCGATTGCGCGAACGATCGAGAATCACCGCATCGAAGGCATGCTCGTCATCGGCGGCTGGAACGCCTACGAAGGCGTGCACGCGATGATCAGTGAGCGAGCCAATTTCCCGGCGTTCAACATTCCGATCATGTGCCTTCCCACCTCGATCAACAACAACCTGCCCGGCTCCGAGTTTAGCATCGGCGCGGATACGGCGCTGAACAGCATCGTAGAGGCGGTGGATAAGATCAAACAATCCGCGGTCGCCACGCGCCGCTGCTTTGTGGTGGAAGTGATGGGTCACTGGTGCGGATATCTGGCGCTGATGGGCGCCCTCGCAACCGGCGCCGAGCGCTTTTATCTGCCGGAAGAAGGCATCACCCTTAAGCAGCTGCAGGAGGATGTGGACATGCTCAAGCGCGGCTTCAGCCAGGGGAAAAAACTCGGGCTGGTGATCCGCAATGAACACGCCAACCCCATCTATTCCACAGACTTTATTTGCTCGCTCTTCGAAGAGGAAGGCCAGGACGTGTTCGATGTGCGCCCTGCCATCCTCGGGCACCTGCAGCAGGGCGGCGACCCATCCCCCTTCGACCGCATCCAGGCGACGCGACTCGCCCGGTTGTGTATCGAACAGTTGATCGAGCAATGCAGCCGCGGGGACACAACCGGCTGCTTCATCGGCTTGCAGGATGGCAAGTTCGTTTTTCACGATATGCGCGACTTCGACCGCATGGGGGACATGAACAACCAGCGCCCGCGGGAACAATGGTGGCTGCAGCTCCGCCCGATCGCCAATCTTATGGCAAAGCTGGCGCCGGAAGCGTAAACGGCAAACGTCCCGAAGGTACTTCGGGACGTTTCTGAGTAACGCGATATTTATGTCGTGGCTGTATAGCTCCTAAATGGAAATCAACGGAAGTGCATCAGACTTTTTCCACGCTGAACTGAATCTCGGTCGTGGAATCAGACAGAGCTGTGTGTTCATGCCGGATATAGATCTCACGGTATGGTCCGGCGATCTGGTAACCGTTAGCGTCGATCCATTCCAGCAGAGCAGCATGACCCTGCGTGAAATCCGCGAAGTCACCCTGGTGAACGACAGCTGCCACCTGCGTGGAGGGCAGCTCATACACTCTGACGCGGTCCGTTCCCTTAAGCAGGCGGTCGATCGGAACAATCGCTTCGACATCTTCATTCTCATATACATCCGATGGGCTGTGCCACAGGGTAAAGTGCGGACCGATTTGCTTTGCACCGTGCTCATGGACATAGCCGTACACTTCCCGGTAGGCTTCGTCAAGATACTGCGGCACCTGGTCGTTAGTGGGAATTGTCATCCGGCGCGAGGCCACCAGTATCGCGGGGGTTATTTTGACGATCACATCATACGCGGGCATTTTATCCTCCAATTCGATTTGCCTCAGCCTGGCTTCGATTCGTGACAGGCGGTTCTGCTCTTCGGTAAGCCGCTTCTCCACTTCCTGGCGCTGCATCGTCAGCATGCTGCGTAACTGTCCCGGTGCCAGCCCGTCGGCGAGCATCAGCCGGACCTGGTCGAGCGAAAAGCCCAGATCCTTCAGGGCAAGGATGCGATTCAAGCGCGGCAGCTGGCCCGCAGAATAGAAGCGGTAGCCTGTGAATGCATCCACCCGGACCGGCTTGAGCAGGTCCATCTCGTCATAGTAGCGCAGGGTCACCACCGACACCTGGCTGAGGCGTGCAAAATCACCGATTTTGATCATATGTCTCCTCCGCGCGCACGGAACACTGAACGTTGCAGTACTATACACCCTCAGGCAACCTGAGAGTCAAGGGCAAACATTTTGGTACAATACTCCCCCGATGCCCTCCATCATCTCGAGCGAAACAGACGACATTGGCGGGGTTTGCTAACGAGGATCACGTGAATTGGAACCGGTCGTTCACGGGGATCGTTATTCTAGCCATCTCCCTGATTCTTGTGGTGTCGGCGCCGTCCATCCTCAGGGAATGGGAAAGTAGGCAGCCAGGCATGGGTGATCGAGAACCGTTGCCCGGCTTGCGCTACTGCTCCCCCGGTGGGCTGAGTCCCTGCGTTGAGTCCTTCAGTCTCAACCCACGTGGCGGGATGGTGGTCTATATGCAGACGACGGATCTCTCTGCGCCCGATTTCAACCTCAGAATCAGACACGCGGAGAAGGAAAAACTTTATGCCTGCCGGAGGCCAGACCGGTCTTCGCTCCGGATTATTTGCACAGGCGATGCGATGCCTGTGGGGCAGGAACTGCTCCTTCTCATGGTTTCGAAAGAGGATGATGCCGTGCTGGCTGCAGGGACACTCTCCATCATCGGCATGGCGCTGGCGACCCCGGACCTGGCAACGACGCCCACATCGGTCCCTCTCTTTGAGCGCCCGCCGAGATAATGTTTGTAGGACGGGTCCGAGGCCCGTCTATTTTTAGATAACGTGTCCAGCGAAAAGCCGGACCCACAAAGGATTGAAGAACTGTGTTTTTACAAAATAGAGATCTGAGAGTATTGCTTTCTCTCTTAATACTGGTTTTCCTCCTGGGCTGCCTGGGACTCAATACCAGGATCGCTACACCTACACCGTCGCAAGCTCTCCCGACCCCATTCATCGTAACATCCACCGCGACGGCATCCTCGGTACTCACCGAGACACCCGTACCCAGCATTACCCCGTCGCCCGCACCGGCCGTGCGTCGCGTGCTGATCGTCTCCATTGATGGGCTGCGCCCGGATATCATCTCACTGGCGCCCATGCCGAACCTGCTGGCGCTCATGCAAAGCGGCTCCTACTCCCTTAGTGCGCAGACGGTCCGGCCGAGTGTTACGCTGGTCAGCCATGCATCGATGCTGGTAGGCGTCTGCCCGGCGAAGCACGGCGTGGACTGGAACGACTATATCCCTGAGCGGGGCTATGCCATTGGCACCGACCTGTTCGACATTGCCAAAGCGGTCGGACTGGAGACCCATATGTATGTTACGAAGAGAAAGCTCGTGCAGATCACCGAGCCGGCTAGCCTGGACCGCTTTGTGTTCGTCAACGACCGCGATACCGCCCTCGCCGAGCGGCTGGCATCGGAGTTCCCGCAGAATTTCGGCGTGCTGTTTGTTCACCTTGGCCTCGTAGATGGCATGGGACACGCCCACGGCTGGCTCTCGCCAGAGCAGCTCAGCGTCGCCTTCCGCGCCGACGAGGCGCTGGGGCGCATCCTGACGGAGCTGGATGCACGCGGCTTGCGGAACGAAACACTTGTCATTGTGAGTGCGGATCATGGCGGGCACGGCACCACGCATGGCTCCACCATGCCCGAGGATATGACCATTCCCTGGATTGCTGCCGGACCAGGCATTCAGCCCCGGGCATTGACCTCACCCGTCCACACAATGGATACGGCTGCGACAGCTGCCTTTGCCCTTGGGCTCCCCCTTCCGCCCGAATGGGATGGCGTGCCAGTCTACGAGGCGTTCGGCTTGCCCGTGGAGAGGCAGTCGCTGCAATGCCCGTAACTCCTCCTTAACGGGACCATAATCTTTTCACAAGACTTTCTCAACCGTCTGTTCAGGTTTATTCCGTACACTGAATGTGAGTGGCAGGAGGGCTGCCACCCACAAATCTCGAATCAAAAAAGGAGTAAACTCATGAAACGAAAAATAGCTGTTCTTTTTATCGTAGCCATCCTGGCGCTGGTGATGGTGATCCCGGTCTCGGCAGGACGCGGCAATGGACCGACAGGAGTCGTCTACGTCAGCAGTCAGGGACTATACTATGACACCTTCGTCACCAGGGATCCCTTGCCCTTCAAAGGCAAATTCCAGAAGATCGAGAACGGGGTGACCGAGTTCGGTCCCGGCGACCCGGGCTACCGGGGCGGACGCTGGTGGGAAGATACCAACGGAAACGACATTATGGACCCCGGCGACCACTACTTCCTGTGCCCGCTGCTGGGACCGGGACGCCCGACACCCTAGCGTTTGATCAGAATCTGTCCAATCATGCAGAACTCCGAGGCGACTGCCTCGGAGTTCTGTTTGAGTCTCGTATGGGCGTTCAGCACCGTCCCTGGCGGCAGGAGCGATGAGCATAGGAGTAAATCATTAAGATGGGAGATGCCTTATTCGGCCACACAGACCGTGTTTTTCTTCTTCTTTGCCATATACAAAGCATCGTCGGCTTTCTTGAGGATGCCGTCCACGCTGCTCGCCGGGTTGGCGCAGGCGCCGCCGATCGAAACCGTGACTCGGATGAGATCGCCCCCGTGACTGTATTCCGAGCCGGCAACCTGACTGCGCACTCTCTCTGCCAGCGCTTCCACATCACAGGCACCGGGTAGAATCATAAGAAATTCCTCGCCGCCCCAGCGTCCTACCCAGTCCTGTTTGCGCAGCATAGATTGGAACAACCCCGCCGTCTTCTCCAGGACATGATCGCCTACCGCGTGTCCCCAGCGGTCGTTCACCTGTTTGAAGTCATCAATATCGATCAGCAGGACTGAGAATTCGCCATCCGTCCTTTGCAACCGGGAAAGCTCCTTCTCGAAGAACGCTTCAGTGGCGCGGCGGTTGGGTATACGGGTCAGGACATCGACGGTCGCCATCTCCAGCAGGTCGTTGCGCAGGCGGTGGCTGATCATCAGGATATAACCGGTTGTCCAGAAGAAACTGATTGCAAAGGAAAGCAAATAGGTGGTGGATTGTACGGGCGTCAGTCGAAGGAGATCCTGCGGAGGGTCGAGCAGGATGCTGACGGTCCGCGCCAGCAGAAATGTCCCATGGACCACAAATGAGATGAGCATCAGGTTCGCACTGAAACGCAGGGCAGTCCGCCGGATGCGCCAGAGCTGCCGGATGAGGAGCAAGACCACCGCCGCCGCCCCGAGCGAAAAGGTGACCATGCGCATCCCAAGATCATCTTCCCGGTACATGAAGTACAGTTGTAGCAACAGGACCGCGATGTTAATCGCGATGACAACCAACCGGCTATACACTAAACCGGCGAACCGGCTAATCGAAATATAAAAGAGACCATGTCCGGTCACCAGCAGGGTATTCGCGACCACCGTGGTCAGAAGCTCGGGGAGCCAGTCTAAGAATAGGCGTAAGAGCAGACCAAC
>DATHTH010000071.1:0-9391 GCA_035463495.1 Anaerolineales bacterium
TAATTGAGTGTAAGATTGTTTTGTTCCCTGCCGATCCAAGTTCGATATTGACTGCTGCAACTTCCAGATCTGGATGTCTATGAGTGAACCTTCTTTACCTGTTAATGAAAGCCTACGGAGCCGGCTGAGGCATATGCAAGAGCGACTGAAACGGACGCTCCCTTTTGTCTCAGGTGTGCTGGCAGCGCTGCTGGCGCTCTTTTTATATAACTCCCTGTTTCCCGGTGCGCGACCCTTAACGCAATCCGAGGTGAACGCTGCCATCTCCAATGCGATGGCTTCCGCCACGCCGCGCGCAGCCTTCTCGGCGGCTGTCTACCAGATCATTCAGCCTTCGCTGGTCTGGATCGAATCGGACTCGCCTGGCGAGGAAAATCAGTCCCGGACCGCGCTGGGGACGGGCGTGATCGTCGATCAGAATGGCAGCATCCTTACGAGCCTGCATGTGGTCGATCAAGCGACAAATATCCGGCTGACGTTTGCGGATGGCACCCAGTCGCGTGCGATTATTGCCTCGGCGCAGCCCGAAAGGGATATTGCCGTGCTGCAGGCAGAGACGCTTCCCGAGATGTACCTTCCGGCGACTCTTGGAAATGCAGGCGCCATGCGGGTGGGGGACGAGGCGTATGTGGTCGGCAATCCCTTTGGCTTATACGGTTCGATGAGCTCAGGTGTGATCTCAGGATTCAATCGCACGTTCCAGCCGCCGGGGACTGCCCAGGCGATCGAGGGCTTGATCCAGGTGGATGCAGCCGTCAACCCCGGGAACTCCGGGGGACCGCTCCTCAACCGTTATGGTCATGTCGTAGGGATCGTCACAGGGATCGTCAATCCGACAGATGACAGCTTCTTTGTTGGCATCGGGTTTGCCGTGCCGATCGATGTCGCAGCCGGTGGAGCCGGCATGCCTCCCTACTAATTTTGATAGATCAGACAGAACAGAAAGGAACTTGCGAATGGTTCAGAACACAAACACTGAGAACAGGACCCCGATGGAAAAGGTCTTATATGAGGTGAAGAAAGTCATCGTCGGGCAGGATCACCTCCTCGAGCGGATGGTGGTTGCGCTGCTGGCGCGCGGGCATATCCTGGTGGAAGGTGTGCCGGGCCTGGCAAAGACGATGGCGATCAAGACCATGGCGGATGTGATCGGCGGTGAGTTCAAGCGCATCCAGTTCACGCCCGATCTGGTGCCTGCCGACCTGGTGGGAACGCGTATTTACAATCAAAAGACCGGCAAATTCGATACCTCCCTGGGTCCCGTGTTTACGAACCTTTTGCTTGCCGACGAGATCAATCGCGCGCCCGCCAAGGTGCAGAGCGCGCTGCTGGAAGTGATGCAGGAGCGACAGGTGACCATCGGTCGTGAGACGTTCAAGGTCCCGGACCCATTCCTGGTGCTGGCGACCCAGAACCCGATCGAGACGGAGGGCACCTATGCACTGCCTGAAGCGCAGGTCGACCGTTTTATGCTGAAAGTGCTGATCGGCTACCCCAGCTCGACGGAGGAGTTTGTCATCGTCGAGCGGATGACCGGAATGCTGCAGCAGGTGCAGAAAGTGCTGACGACCGAGCAGCTGCTTGCCTTGCAAAAGGAAGTAGACCGCGTCTATGTGGACCCGGCGTTAATGGAATATGCGGTGCGCATGGTAACCGCCACGCGTAGTCCGCAAGATGTGGGCTTGAAGGATCTGCAGCGCTATATCATGTTCGGCGCCAGCCCGCGCGCTTCGATCAACCTGGTCCTGACCGGGCGCGCTTTAGCGTACGTGCGCGGACGTAAGTACGCCCTGCCTCAGGATGTGCTCGATATGGCGCTGGATGTGATGAGGCATCGTATTGTTCTCACGTATGAAGCCCTCTCCGACAACATCACCGGCGATGACATCCTGCTGAAAATCCTGGACCGCATTCCGATCCCTGTAGTGCCTTTGCATGAGCACACCAACCGCTTCGCCGACCGCAACGCCTGAGCGCGTCCTGCTGCGCCTCGATTGGGACGTGGTGCGGCGGCTGGATGGCTTATTGCAGGGCGACTACCGGACCCTGTTCTACGGCTTTGGCGTGGACTTCGCCGACCTGCGCGAGTACCAGCCGGAGGACGACATTCGCTACATTGACTGGAACGTCACCGCGCGCATGGACACACCCTACGTGCGGCAGTATTCGGAGGATCGTGAGCTGACCGCCTGGTTCTTACTGGATCTGAGTCCTTCCGTGGATTTCGGCACGCTGCAAACGCAGAAGCGGACCATGCTGGTTGACTTTGTGGCTGTGCTGGCACGGCTGTTGACCCGGCATGGGAACCGCGTCGGGGCAATGATGTTCAACGGCGCGAACCAGCACATCGTCCCGGCGCGCAGCGGAAAGATACAGGTGCTGCGTCTGCTCAACGATATGATGAAGCAGCCGCGTCTGCCGCGGGCGCCCTTTACGAATCTGCAGGTCTTCCTGCGGAACGCTCTCAACTCTATCCGGCGGCGTTCCCTGGTCTTTATCATCTCCGATTTCATCAGCGAGCCCGGCTGGGAAAAGCCGCTCAGCATGTTGAACCAGCGGCACGAGGTGCTCGCCATCCGGCTCTGGGACCCGCGCGAAATGGAGATCCCAGACATCGGCGTGGTCGTGATGGAAGATGCGGAGACGGGCGAGCAACTCTATGTCGATACGCATGACCGCAAGTTCCGGCAGCGTTTTCATGAAGCGGCGCTGAAACGGGAAGCCGGTTTGCGTGAATCCTTCAAGCGCGCCGGCGTGGATGCGCTTTCTCTTTCCACCGAAGAGGATCTGGTGCGGGCGATTGTGCGCTTCGCACAGCAGCGCAAGCAGAGAAGGAAATAACGGGACAAGCATGTCATTCCTCTGGCCCACGCTTTTACTGACCCTGATCTTCGTACCGTTACTGGTGTTCCTGTACGTGCGCGTCCAGGCGCGCCGGCGCAGTTTTGCGGCGCGTTATGGCAGCCTGGGCATGGTGCAGGATGCTGCCGGCGCCGGGATGGGAGTTCGCCGGCATATCCCCGCTCTGATCTTTCTGGCAGGGATCAGCATTCTGCTCTTTTCCCTGGCGCGTCCGCAGGCAACCGTCCAGGTGCCGCGCATCGAGGGGACCGTAATGCTGACCTTCGACGTCTCAGGCAGCATGGCGGCAACGGACCTGGAGCCCACTCGCATAGAAGCCGCCAAAGAGGCAGCGCGCCAGTTCGTGGAAAATCAGCCTTCGGGTATCTCGATCGGCGTGGTGGTCTTCAGTGATGGCGGCATTTCGGTCCAGCCTCCCACCGACAACCGGGAGGAGACGCTCGCGACGATCGAGCGGCTCGTGCCCCGGCGCGGCACGTCTATCGGCAACGGGATCCTGGTGGCGCTCAACACCATTGCGGTGGATGCGGGCGACCCTCCTATCCTGAACACAGATAATTTCTCCGATCCCGCGGCGCAGCCCGTGGAGCCGGTGGATAGCCCGCAGGGTTGGTATCCCTCGGCAGTGATCGTTCTGCTGACCGATGGAGAGAACAATGAAGAGCCGGACCCGGCGATGGCAGCCGAGCTCGCCGCGGACCTGGGCGTGCGGGTTTATACTGTTGGTATTGGCACGACAGCCGGTACCAGCATTGAAGTGGAAGGTTTCACGGTCCATACAAGTCTCAACGAGCCGGTGTTACAGTTCATTGCTGCAGAGACCGGTGGAGTATATTACAACGCCGCGAACGAAGACGAGCTGCGCCAGATCTATGATGACCTGGAGCCGAAGCTATCCGTCAAGCCAGAGGAGATCGAGATGACCTCCATATTTGCCGGCCTGGGGATGTTCATCTTTTTGATCGGCGGCTTTCTCTCTCTCCTGTGGTTTGGTCATGTGCCATAATGGGGTCGCGTTGTCAAATGGTGTAGGATGTAGCGAATGAGTTTCTTGTGGCCTGGTCTCTTAATATTGTGGTTATTGATCCCTGTCGCGACCGGGATCTATATCTGGGTGCTGAGACGGCGCAGGCGTTTTGCCGTCCGCTATTCGAGTCTTTCGCTGGTCCGCGAAGCAGCCGCGCAGCAGTCCGGGCTGCGCAGGCATTTGCCATTCATTCTTTTCCTGCTGGCGCTTGCCAGCCTGGTACTTGCGTTGAGCCGGCCCGTGGCGACAGTCACCATTCCGTCGAACAAAGCAACGGTGGTCCTCGCCATGGATGTTTCGCTGAGCATGTGCTCGACGGACATCCCGCCGAACCGCCTGGAGGTTGCCAAGCAGGCTGCCCGCGCGTTCGTCCAGGATAACTCTGCGGGCAGGCAGGTGGGTATCGTGGCATTCGCCGGTTTTGCGGAATTGATGCTGCCTCCGACGACCGATCTGCGGGACCTCCAGAGTGCCATCGACGCCCTCTACCCGGCGCGCCGGACGGCGATCGGCAGCGCAATCCTGCGCTCGATCGATGCCATTGCCGAGGTGGACGATCGCGTGCCGCCGAGTGAGCTCTCGGCTGCCTCGTCCAGCCAGGTGCCGCAGGGGGTCGCGGGCGAATATTCGCCGCATATCATTGTCCTCCTTACCGATGGGGCGAGCAACGCGGGACCCCTGCCGCTGATTGCCGCCGAACAGGCTGTGGAACGCGGGATTCGCGTCTACACCATCGGCTTTGGCACCACCCGCAATACCTCACCCATGAACTGCGGGGACGGAGATCCGTTCGGCGGATTCTTTGGGTTTGGCGGGGGAGGCTTCGGCGGAGGCGGCTTCCGCCGGGAGATCGATGAAGAGACTCTGACTCAGATCGCCGAGATGACGGGCGGAGAATACTACATCGCTACCAGCGCCAGTGAGCTGCAGCAGGTCTTCCGTGACCTGCCCACCTATGTGATTGCAACCCGCGAGACCACCGAGATCAGTGTCTTCTTCACAGCCTTTGCGGCGCTGATCGCGATCCTGGCGCTCATCCTGGGGTTGAGGTGGCATCCGTTGCCGTGATGAGGCATAGGGCGGAGACATGAGCCTGCTCTGGCCCGGCGTCCTCTGGCTGTTTGCGCTCATCCCGCTCGCCATTGGAATATATATCTGGTTCCTCAGACGGCGAAGACGTTTTGCCGTCCGCTACTCGAGTCTGTCCCTGGTGCGGGCAGCCGCCGCGCAGCAGTCCTGGCTGCGACGACATTTCTCCTTCCTTCTATTTTTGCTTGCCCTTGCCAGTCTGGTGTTCGCCCTCGGGCGGCCCGTGGCAACGGTCGTCGTTCCCTCTAATAAGGCGACGGTCATCCTGGCGGTGGATGTCTCGCGCAGCATGTGCTCGACCGATATTGCGCCGAATCGCCTGGTCGTGGCAAAAGATGCAGCGCGGTCGTTTGTGCGGGATAACACCTCCGGCAGGCAGGTGGGCATCGTTGCTTTTGCCGGATTCGCCGAGCTCATCCAGTCGCCGACCGCGGATCTCAGGCGCCTGGAGAGTGCCATTGACTCTCTGTATCCGGCGCGCCGGACGGCGATTGGCAGCGCGATTCTGCGCTCGCTGGATGCCATCGCCGAGGTGGATGACCGGATCGCGCCGAGTGAGCTGAGCCCTACGGGTGAGCGTTCGCCGGGTGCGCAAACCCCGGCACAATTCGCACCCCATATTATCGTCCTGCTCACGGACGGCGCGAGCAACGCCGGTCCCCTCCCTGAGATTGCTGCCGAGCAGGCACTCGAGCGCGGCGTACGCGTATATACCATCGGGTTTGGCACGACGAACAACACCGCCCCGATGAACTGCGGTGAAGATGACCCCTTTGGTGGTGGCTTTGGTTTTCAGTTCGGGGGCGGGTTTGGCGGCGGTGGCGGCTTCCGCAGGCAGATCGACGAAGCGACCCTGCAACGCGTCGCGGGTATGACCGGTGGGGAATACTACCTTGCCAGCAGCGCCAGTGAGCTGCATGCCGTCTTTTCCAATCTCCCTACTTACGTGATCGCAACCCGCGAAACCACCGAGATCAGTGTGTTCTTTGCAGCCTTCGCGGCTCTCACAGCCATCCTGGCAGTAGCCCTGGCAACTCTCTGGCACCCGTTACCTTAACTGTGGAGTCAAAGAGTCAACGTTCCCAGACGTTGACTCACATCTCTTACATAAACATTAACTCGTAGGATCGGGGAAATAAAACTGACCTGCTCCGTCGTCAAGAGGAGGGAATTTCACCCCCAAGGAGAACATCTCATGACCGATCCCAAGGTGACTGTTTATGGCGCATACTGGTGTCCCGATTGCCGGCGCTCGAAGAAGTTTCTGGGGGAGCAGTTCGTCCCCTATCGCTGGATCGACATCGAGCAGGATCTGGCAGGCGAAGCCTACGTCCTGGAAAGGAACAACGGCAAGCGCATCATCCCCCTGATCGAATTTGAAGATGGCTCCTTCCTCGTCGAGCCTACCAATGCCGAGCTGGCGAAAAAGCTCGGCCTGACCACGGAAGCCAAAAAGACCTATTATGACCTGATCATCCTCGGCGGCGGTCCGGCGGGTCTGACCGCTTCCATTTACGCGGCGCGTGAGGGAGCGGAGGTGCTGCTGATCGAGCGCTCCGGTCTGGGTGGACAGGCCGGCATCACCGTCGGGCTGGACAACTTTCCCGGTTTCCCGGAGGGCATCAGCGGGCAGGAGTTCTCGGAGCGGGTCGCTCTGCAAGCGCGCCGTTTTGGGGTCGAGATCCTACAGGCGGTTGACGTGGAGAGGCTTGCGATGGAGGAAGGCTATCACGAGGTCTACACCTCGGACGGCAAACATTACCACTCGCGCGCCGTCCTGATTGCTACCGGCGCGACCTACCGCAGGCTGGACGTCCCGGGGGAGGAGGAGTACATCGGCGCGGGTATCCATTTCTGCGCGACCTGCGATGGACCGTTTTACAGAGGCGCCAGCGAGATCGTCGTGGTGGGCGGCGGCAACTCCGCCGTCGAGGAAGGTCTGCATCTCACCAACTTTGCCGAAAAGGTAATCCTGCTCGTGCGCGGCGACCATTTGACGGCGAGTCGCGTGGCGCTGGATAAGGTCAACCAGCCAGGTTCACGGGTCGAGGTGCGATATCATACCGCGGTCGAGGCGATCGAGGGACACAACTCCAAGTTGAAAACTCTTAAGACCCGAAATACGCAAAGCGGGGAAACGCAGGAGCTTCACCCCGCGGCTGCCTTCATCTTTATTGGACAGCTGCCAAATACTTCGTTTCTCAAGGACTATGCAGAGCAGGACCGGTACGGGTTTGTGATGACCGGTCACGATATTCACCACGCACGGGGATTTACGGGCACAGAGCCGCTCCCATTCGAGACCAGCGTACCGGGCATCTTTGCGGCGGGCGATGTGCGTCATGGCAGCACCAAGCAGGTCGCCTCCGCGGTGGGCGAAGGCGCGGCGGCGTCTATTTCCATACGGGAATTCCTCAGGAGAAGTGAGGGGGTGACGGCTCTATAGGCGAGTTGCAGACGTTGCAGATTTTTGTGCTATAGTTTGCCACAATCTATGCTCCCGCAGCCGTCCTTGGCGCTCGGAGCATATTCTTATTGGAGCAGCAAACCTTTATGTCTTCAAACATCCGAACAGTAACCGTCATTGGCGCGGGGCTGGCGGGGCTTTCCGCGGCATATGACCTCCATCGCGCTGGCTGGAGCGTGACCGTGCTCGAGGCGCGCGACCGCGTCGGTGGGCGGGTCTATAGTCTGCGCACGTTTTCCAACGGGCTTGTCGCCGAAGGCGGAGGCGAGTTCATCGAGGAGAACCACAGCCGTATGCTGGCATTTGCCGAAGAGTTCCATCTGCCGCTGGGTCGCGTCGGGAGCTGGCAGGGACAGGACCTCGATTGGGCGTGCTTCGACGGCAAATCGGGACCGATGTCCGATGCGCAGATCTGGGGGGTGAATCTACACGACGAGGTCGAGCGCATCTGGCTGGCGCTGGCGGAGCTGGGAGAGTATGTCCCAAACCCACACCAGCCTCAGGCAGCCCGTGGAGCCGCTTACCTGGATCAGCGCTCAACCGCCGATTGGCTGAATTCGCTGGACGCCCATCCGCTGGCGAAGCGCGACTTCATCCAGCACATTCGCGCCGAATACACCTGCGAGCCCGAGCAGCAATCCATGCTCGATCTGGCGCGCAACGTATCCATGTACTACACCACGCTGGAACGCGGCCTCAATTACCGGGTTGCCGGCGGCAACGACCTCATCCCGCGCTCTCTCGCCGCGGCGTTACCAGACGTGCGTCTGAACGCCCAGGTGACCTCCGTCCGCCTCCTGCCGGATGAGGTGGCAGTCACGTATAAACAGGCTGACTCCTATCAAACAATCACCTCCGCGTTTGCGATCCTGGCGATCCCGCTGACGACCGCGCGCTTGATCGAATTCAATCCGCCTCTGCCACCTGCCCATCGGAGCATGGTCAATGAAATCTCCTATGGCGCGGTGACCAAGGTGTTGATCGAATATCGCAATCGATTCTGGGATGAATGTGGCTGGAACGGGCGTCTTGCCACCGATACGCCGATTGGTCTAACCTGGCACGCCACCAGCCATGTGGAGGATCCACACGGCATCATCACGGTCTACACCGGTGGGGGACCCGGCGCTCACTTCGCCGCCTTATCGGACAAAGAGCGGATTCGGTGCGCGGTGAGCGAGATCGAAAAGATCTTCCCCGGCTCCTCCGGCCTGGTCGAAAGCACTGCAACGATTGCCTGGCCCAACGAGCCGTACACGCTCGGGTCATATGCCGCATTTGCTCCTGGCCAGGTGATCGCTCACTGGAAAACGTTGTTCGAGCCAGCCGGGCGTTTGTTCTTTGCGGGCGAGCACGCCACAGCCCTGCAGGGATTCATGGAAGGCGCTGTAGAGAGCGGGCAGCGCGTAGCGGCAAAGATACTCTCGGCCTAAGCCATCTTCGGTAACTGAGTACTTCCAAATAAATTCATGCCCGGCGCTTTCAGTGCCTGGCACTCAGCGCGAGGAGAGTCCATGACCGGACAAAGCAAACATTTCTGGGCAGGGATGAAAGCAGAGATCCCGCTGCTGATCGGAGTCTTTCCCTTCGGCTTGATCTATGGCGCCGTGGCGCTTAACGCTGGCTTGACCCCGGCCGCCGCGCAGGCGATGTCGTCGATCGTCTTCGCCGGCTCGTCGCAGTTCATCGCCGCGCAGCTGCTGCAAGAATCGACGCCCGGGTTCGTAATTGTGTTGACCATCGCGGTGGTCAACCTGCGGCACATGCTGTATTCCGCCTCGCTCGCGCCGTATGTTGCCGGGCTCCCCACACGCTGGAAGGTTCTCCTCAGTTACCTGCTCACGGATGAAGCCTACGCGCCGACGATCCTGCGCTATGAGAGGAAAGGGGTCACACCACACGCTCACTGGTTTTGGCTCGGCGCAGGGCTCGCCCTCTGGGTGACC
>DATHTH010000072.1:0-38076 GCA_035463495.1 Anaerolineales bacterium
TGAATCCCATCACATCCATCCTGGAACATTACCCCGCTCTCGTGATAGATGGCGCGCTCGCCACTGAGCTCGAGCGGCGCGGCTGTAACTTAAGAGATGACCTGTGGTCTGCCAGGATTCTGCTCGAGCAGCCTGAGTCCATCAAGCAAGTACATCTGGATTACTTCAAAGCCGGCGCGGACTGTGCGATCACAGCCAGCTATCAAGCCACGCTCGAAGGGTTTGGAAAACGCGGGTTGGATGAACGGCAGTCCATTGCCTTGATCCAGAAATCTGTGCAGCTCGCCATCGAGGCGCGCGACGAATTCTGGGCAGATGAGTCCAACCGTCGGGACCGGCCCAAGCCATTTGTCGCCGCGTCGGTGGGACCCTACGGCGCGTTCCTGGCAGACGGCTCGGAATATCGCGGTAATTATGGTCTCACGAAAGAGGAATTAATTGAGTTCCATCGCCCGCGCATGAAAGCATTGATAGAAGCAGGTGCAGACATCCTGGCTTGCGAGACCATTCCATCCTTGATCGAAGCCCATGCGCTCGCCGAGCTACTCAAAGAATTTCCTGGGACGTCCGCCTGGTTCAGCTTCACAGGACGCGATGAAAGGCATGTCTCAGAAGGCCAGCTGTTTGCGGATTGTGTGAAGCACTTGCAAGATCACCCACAGATTTCCGCCCTTGGTATTAACTGCACCTCGCCCACCTACATCCCATCCCTGATCCGGGAAGGCAGGAAGGCGACAGAAAAGCCCATACTTGTGTATCCCAATTCCGGGGAGACATACGATGCGACAAAAGACGACTGGAACGGAGATCCGGTGCTTGAGTCCTTCGGCGAGCAGGCACGGGAATGGTACGCTGCCGGCGCACGTCTCATTGGCGGCTGCTGCCGCACCACGCCGGAGGATATCCATGTAATTGCGAACTGGGCAAGATCGCCGCGCTGAGCGGAGCCGTATGCGTAGTCAACGCGTGAGTATTTTTGGAGAGATCATATGAAAGCCGCCCGCATGGTTGAATCTGGCAAGCCACTTGAAATACAAGATATTCCAATTCCCTCGGTGGGCGATGAGGATGTATTAGTGCGCGTGCGCGCCGCCGGGATTTGTCATTCCGACGCTCATTACCGCGCCGGTCGATCTCCGATGGGCAGGCTGCCCATTACGCTGGGGCATGAAGTAGCTGGCGAGATTGAGTGGATCGGCTCACAGGTAACCAATGTCAAAGTCGGCGACCGGGTCTGCCTGCACTACAACATTTCCTGTGGAGAATGCCATTACTGCCAGCGCGGCTACGAACAATTCTGCAAGACCGTCAAGATGATCGGTCATCACATCGATGGCGGCTATGCGGAATATATCGCCGCTCCTGCCCGCAATGCCATCCCTCTGCCTGAGGAAATTTCGGTCGAAGAAGGCGCTACCCTGATGTGCGCCTCGGCGACGGCGTTTCATGCTTTGCGCAGGGGTAGGGTGAAAGACGGCGAAACGGTGGCAGTCTTCGGCGTCGGAGGGCTTGGCATGTCGGCGATCCAGCTGGCACGAGCCTTAGGGGCAGTCGAAGTCTACGCAGTGGACATCAAACACGACAAGCTCGAGCTGGCTTCTGAATATGGCGCGATTCCCATAGACGCCGGCCGCCTCGATGCTGTGAGTGAGATCCGCAGGCTGACGAAAGACAGGGGCGTGGATGTCGCCCTGGAGATGATCGGTCTGCCCCTGACAATGAGGCAAACAATCGAGTCGCTGGGCATGCTGGGACGCGCGGTGATTGTCGGTCTCGGACAGGCGCCGCTGGAAGTGCATCCCTATCAGACCTTGATCGGGCAGGAGGCAGAGATCATCGGCTCCAACGACCATCTCCTGGAGGAGCTGCCGGTGCTCATCGACCTGGCGCGCCGGAAGGTCCTGGATACATCCCGCGTCGTTTCGCAGACCCTTCCGCTCGATGCGGACAGGATCAACGGAAGACTTGATGACCTCGAGCAGTATACAAGCGATATCCGTGCCGTGATCGTCCAGCCAGACTGACCTCATATACGGTCAGGGCTGCCTCATTTCCGCCTAACCATCCCCATAGCAATTTTTGGATAGAATCGTATTCTTAATTATCCTATAATGCGAAATCCGGAGGATACCGGTGAGTTTCCAATCCGATTTAAGTGAACCGACTGAGAGACTTGAGGCAAGCCTGACATTAACCAAACGAATCATCCTGATTGCTCTGGCATGCTGCATCCAGATGATCTATATCCCGGCCAGCAACCGCCTGGCAGGCGGCATTGAACCGAAGCTGCCAATCGACATCCTTCCCATCTGGCCCGTCTGGGTTCTGCCCTATGTATTGTGCTATATCCTCTGGTTCGCGAGCATGACATGGGTTCTCTTGAAAATGGAGGATCGCCTCTTCCGCGCTTTTGTCGCAGCCTGCATGCTGACGTTCGGACTGGGTGCATTAACCTTTGTTCTTTTCCCAACATATGTGAAGGCAGCCACACTGGAGGGAGGCGATATTTTTACCGTCCTGCTGCGTTATATTCACGAGACATGGGGCAGATACGCCGCACTGCCCAGCGGACACGTTTACATCACAACTCTCTTCGCCCTGTTTTTTAGCCGCTGGTATCCGCATCATAGAATGGCATGGGGACTGATCTTAATCATGGTGTCCCTTTCGACATTATTTACGGGTCAGCACTATATTCTGGATGTCATTGGAGGGCTGCTCGTCGCGCTGGCAGGGTACCACGTAGGTCTGTGGTGGACAGGGTTCTACTCTCCAGTAAAGCAATCGGATAAAAGATCCGGCAGGCGAGTGCCTTCCTCTTCCATGAACTGATTGTCGTTTGCAGCGTTTAGAGTCTTCACTATGGAACCGACAAAGATTACCCGCCCAACCTTTCCGAGAGGCTATGTGGATAACCCCGTCTCCTTCCTGACCTGGGACTGGGTTGCTCGGCGCTTAACCGAATCCGAGAACTACTGGCTTTGCTCCGTGCGTCCTGACGGTCGCCCACATGTTGTCCCACGCTGGGCTGTCTTCCTGGACGGCAACGTTTATTACGACGGTAGCCCGGAAACCCGACACAACCAGAATATTGAATCGAATCCCCATGTTTCGCTTCACCTTGAAAACGGCACCGAAGCCATCATCCTGGAGGGCACGTCCGTCCCCGCTGGAAAACCCTCGCCTGAGCTAGGGCAGAGGCTGGCGAACGCCTATCAGGCAAAATACAGGGCTTTCGGGTACGCCCCCGCGCCCGATTCATGGGATCAGGGCGGGTTGTATATTTTCACTCCGCGTCAGTGTATTGCCTGGTCGAAGTTCAACGAGGATCCGACCAAGTTCATTTTCGAGGAAGAAAACAAATGATCGTCAGAATGTGGCACGGCACTGTGCCTGCTGGCAAAGCAGGGGACTATCGTGAGTTTTTGATAGCCCGCGCTATTCCAGATTACCAATCTGTGGAGGGTAATCTGAGCGTCCATATTCTCGAGCGGAGCGAGGGCGCGATCACCCATTTTATTACCCTGACGTTCTGGAAAGACATGGATGCGATCAAAGTCTTTGCCGGTGAGGATGTGTCTGCCGCGAAATATTATCCTGAAGATCAGGAATTTTTGCTCGAGCTCGAGCCGAATGTAGTCCATTATGAAGTGGTAGGGCAATCTAATCCGCGCGAAGACTGAAAAGATCATTTTGGGGCAACTGTTGTCCTGCTACCCACGCATAGTTCTCACAACCCGCTTTTTCAAAAATCGCTGGCTTCACCCCCAAATGGCAAATGGATAATCTAAGGGCTGCACAGGATGATGCGGTGTAAGCCAAGCGAGGTTACGTGCACAGAATCCACACGTATGCTGGCAGACAGACACGTATTGACGAAGTCCTGCCGCACCCATTCGTGCATATACTCGGATTCATCGATCAGCGACGCCACTCCTGCCCACAGCCCGAACCAGCGTTCATCACTGGGCGTATGCGGCTCGACGATCAATATCCGCCGGGTTGTCACCCGGCGTAATTCTCCCAGTACCGCCAGTTGGACTGCGAGGGGCATATGGTGAAGAGCCAGAGAAAGAAGGGAAACCTCGAACGAATGATCCGCGAAGGCAAGCTGGGTAGCATCCATTTCGACCCAGGCCGGTTGCCGGCTGGAGGACTTGTTGACAGCCCGCTTCAACATCCCGCGAGCGATATCGATTCCCACTACACCCGCTCCTTCCGCGGCAAAAACGAGCGCGAGCTCGCCAGTCCCTGTGCACAGATCCAGGACACGCTCACCCGGGCGCCAACCGCTCAATGCGATGGATTTGCGCCGGGTGCTTCGCCGCAGGAATTCCATCACATCGTAGAAGTAAGCGTGATGGTTGTAATGCTGCAGGACATGCCGGCGATAATCAGCCTTGAAGTTTGTAGTCCGCATGATGCATTTTCCTCGGTTGTTGCGGCTCGATGGAGATAAGCTCAGCTATTTTCTCAGGATGCGCCATACCTGACGGGCGGCACAAGACTTCCCAGCTTGTCCTGCATCTTCCTTACCATCCCTGCTTCATACACAGCCCCCATATTTTCCAGGATCTCAAGCGCACGCTCCAAATTCTCCCTGCCGGCAGCCGGGTTATCCTGCTGATGAGCTCCCAACTTGATCCGAATCAGGCTCTCCTCATATGGCAAGTGGAATTTCTGTGCGGCTGCCAGTGCCAGTCGCCACGACTTAAGAGCCTGCTGTGGTTTACCAGTCAGTTCCTCATACCAGCCCTGATAATACTGGCCATATGCCTGCCCAATCGGAAAGACCTTCTGGAAGGCGCGCAGCAGCTTGAGTCCTTTTTCAGCAGACAGGCGATATTGCTCAGCGATGGACTCAGAGCCCTGTGCCTGAAGTGCTTTTTCCCACAACACGAAGTACACCTGGGATACGGCAGAAAATCCAATATCGAGGGAATACACCGTCGGCGAAATATTGGAGGCAAGCCCCATGACTTTCTCTGCATACTCGAGCGCTTTTGCCTCATCGCCCAGGCGCAGATGAGCCAGCGCCAGCTGTCCCAGCGTATTGATCGAAGAAGCAAGGTTCGGGCGCTCGTCCAGGATCCGTAGAGCTTCCTCAAGCATGGGCACGGCGCCGGCTTCCCTTCCCTGCCGGATGTTGATCGCCGCTACCCCGAACAGACCCCAGCCCACCTGCAGGGGATTGCGTCTCTGGCGTGCATCTTCCAGCAGCCGCCCTAACACGCTGAGGGCATGCTCCAGATCCCCGGAGATCAATGCGCTCTCCCCGAGGACATCCATGCTATCGCCCCACTGGCGGTAATCGCCGATCTCTTCGCAAAGCAACCTGGCTTTCTCAGCCCGGGCACGGATCTCCTCCCATTTTCCAACGGAAATTTGGTACACACTTGTCACGACATACACAGTGATCAGGTTGGCTGGCTGGCTCACTTCTTCTGCAATGCTCAATGCCCGTTTTACATAGAACTCAGCCAGCGAGTGGAATTGCGTGAACCCTGCCAGGACCGCCATCCCAGCATAGGAGGATGCCAGCTCGGGAGAAGCACCGGCTCGCTCTGCGATATTGACGAAGCGCAGGATGGAATACACAATGGCGAGAGTTTCCTGGGAATAGAAGTAGATCCTTCCCATTAACTCGAAGAGCCGTGAAACCTCGATTGCCACATCCCGCTCCTGCCCCTGGAGCGAACCGAAAAAGCGCCTCGGGAAAAAACGATACAGGACCTGACGCAATACTTCAGGAATGAGGCCAAAGGCAAACTGGGCGCGCGACGTTGGGATAGGATATCCCAGAAGATGGAGCGCCCGGCGAACATGCCGCTCACAATCCGGCAGAGAGCCCAGCCCGTAATGCGCCAGCCCGATCCGGCTGTGCCAGCGCGCCCGGCGAGTTTGCCGTTGCCGCGCTGCTTGTCCCACCTCGGGTCCCGGTCGCTTTTTGTCTAGATCGAGCGCCTGGCTGAAAAACTGGATGGCTTCCATGTTGGCATAATTCTGCATCGCCTGTTCGCCGGCTTTTTCCAGGTACTCCACAGCCTTCTGCAGGGCATGATCGTTACGCACAGTTTCAGAAGTCTCAGCTGCCTGTGACCAGTGATGGGCAAGGAGGATGTAATACGACTCCAGATTCTTGGCGTGATTCGTTTCGATCCATTCCGCGACCGCCTTGTGGAGCTGCCTGCGCTGCGAGAAGAGCATCAGGTTGTACGCTACTTCCTGCGTGACGGCATGCTTGAAGATATAGGCGAGGTCGGGCGCCTCCGATTCGATCAAGGTCATGCTCAGCCGCGTCAACGATTCCATACAATCGGAAAGCGCCGCCCGGTCCGCTTCGATCGGATGGATGGCTTCCAGCACACGGAATGCGAAGATCCGCCCGATCACACTGGCAACTTTCAAGGTTAGCTGCTGAGAGGGATTCAGGCTGTCGATGCGATTTGTAATCGCTGCCTGAAGCGTATCCGGCAGGGTCAGATTCTCGAAGTCTGTGAACCTCGGGTCGATCCGGCACTCCTGATCCTCGATCACAAGCAGTCCGGAGTCCCGGAGGGCATACGCAAGCTCCTCAGCAAAGAAGGGATTGCCCTCGGACTTCTCACGGATCAGCCTGCCGATAATTGGCGGCACCGACTTGACGCCCAGGCGCTGGCAGACCAGCGCCTCCACATCGTCCAGCTTCATTGCTTCCAGCCGCACAAGCTCGGCGCCCGGCGCCTCTGTAATTTCCTTGAAAAGCGCCGGCAGCGGATCTGGCATAGGGCGTGTGTTCAGAGCCAGGAACGAGGGCCGCACCTTTTGTTGAACATCTACCAGAAGCGCCCAGGAAGCCGAGTCGAACCAGTGCAAGTCTTCGAGAACAATCAATACCGGCGCCTGGCTTGCCTCGAAGGATAACACCCGGATGAGGATTTCCCGAATGTTGCTGCTGCGGATCTCTCCGGAAAGCGAAACGGTGAATTCATTGTCAGGAATCGGAGTTGGCAAAACAACGTTGACCAGAGGAGCATAGCGTGCCAGGTCCGGGTCTATCTCCGCCAGCGTCGTCGTAACGCCGTCCCGGATGGCAGCCTGCGGGTCTTGCCCGTATTCCGCCGTGGAGACCAATTCTTCGATCCGCAGGATCCGGTGAAAGATGGTGCGCCAGGCGTGATACAGGTTAGATTTCTCGATGGGGTCGCCGCTGCCGACAAATGTTCGCACGTCGAGCGTCTCGGCCTGGCGGACCAGATCTTCAAATAAACGTGACGTGCCGATCCCCGCTTCACCGACCAGGATCAGCGTTTGATGGGCCTCCCCACGCGCCAGCTCCTGGAGAGCGTTCGCAAGTGCGTCTTTTTCATCCTGGCGGCCGATCAGCTCGGTCTTGGGGCGCATGACGCTTTTCTTTTGTTCCAGCGGGTGGAACACCTCCACTGGCTCTTTCCAGCCTTTCACCTGCTGAGGTACAAACACATCGAACTGGACCGCGTCTTTTGCGCTGTCGTAGGTGAGGCGGTCAGAGAAGATTGGAACGCCATATTGGGCCGTGAGCTCGTCCTGGTAGCTCGCTGCGCCCATCAATCGCGCCGCGAGATTGACGGCATTGCCAATGATCGTGTATTCGCGGCGCGACTCATTCCCAACAGAGCCGCAGAAGATCCTGCCCGTCGCAATGCCGATATAGCTGCGAATGTTGACGTTGTTCAACTCCTTACGGATCATCAACGCGGCCTGCACGCCGCGGACGGGGTCGTCTTCATGTGAAAAGGGCGGCAGACCCAGCGCGGCGACAATGGTGATGCCCTTATCGTCCACATTGATCTTATTGATGCTACCTTCATAACGATAGACCGACCTCTGCACCAGCCGGGCGATATTCTGGGCGTTGTCCAAGGAGGTATTCTGATCGACATCCGGCAGATTGATAAAGAGGACGGTCACGCGCCTCAGCTCCGCGATCCAGCTGCTCTGACCCGCCGTCAGCCGATTGATGATCGCGCCGGGAATATACGGGCGCAGAGAATTCTCTATGCCCGCAGGAATGGTCGGCTTTTTCGGAACGCTGAAAATCGAAGAGGGCTTATTCAGGCTTTCGATGCGCCCACCCTGCGCGATTGTATCCCTGAGCTCGAATTCGATCGCCTGGGCGATACAATCATTGCGAACAAGCTTCCAGGCAGAGGGTGTGGCAAGAATATCACCTGCGCTGGCAATCGAGTTGGCGATGCCGAGCTCCACCAGCGGTGTGCCGGTGATCAGGAACTCCCAGCGGTTGAACACACCCCCCACATGGGCGGAGCTGATCTTTCCCGTGCTGATAGCCAGTTTCAGGTAGAGGCTGGCGCTCTCGACCTTATAATTGGTCAGCCGTCTATGGACTTCGAGTGCGCATTCCGCCGCCCGCATGGTCCATTGCCACTGATCGGCGCGGGAAACAGAGTCCACAGCCGGGCTCGACCCAACCGGCGTTGTAATATCGATCGGCAGGTCCGAGACGATGGGCCAGACTGCAATGACTGCATCGCCTGCAAACTTCACCACATCCCCACCATAGTCGTGTATGATATTGATGAGCTGACCAAAATACTCGTTGAGGATCCGAGCGAGCGTTTCTACCCCGGAAGGTCCCCGTTCCATCATGCGCTCGGTCAGGAGTGTAAAACCGGAAATATCGGCGAACAGAATCGCCGCCTGGAAATCCTCCGCGACAGGCGTTTCAATGGGTGAAGGATCCGCGATGACTCTGTTTTGGATCAGCCTGGGAACATAGCTGGCAAGCAGTTCCGTCAGCGCAAGAGTAGGCATTCAGGCGACTCCGAATCTTGGTAAGAGGATGTTCAATATGATACCTCTTCTCCTCCTTAATTGCGAGGGAGGGAGCCTGGCCACAGGTGGTTTTCGCAAGAAGTAGAAGTGGTGGCTTCCATACACGGAATTCACAGACTGGATGGAAACGTTTCCTTTTTTTACGGGAAATTCGTAATTTCCACGCAACTCATCAGGATACTCAAGCGCTCGATTTGATGACATCTGTCGTGATAAAAAACAATATGAAATGGCTGTAAAATACATCTATCCCTGTGAAGGAGAATAGAATGCAACTTTCGGAAAGTGTTCGCAGACAGGTCTTGCGTTTCCAAGAGACGGAAATTACCGAGTATGAGATCTACAAGCGGCTCGCCAGGAAAGTGGATTCGCCGGAAAACGCAAAAATCATCGAACAGATTGCTGAGGATGAGCTACGTCATTACAATAGCTGGAAGAGGTACACAAATAAAGATGTCCAGCCGCGCTGGTTTTCGGTCTGGTTCTACTATATTATCAGTGTGCTCTTCGGATTTACGTTTGGCATCAAACTGATGGAGCGCGGCGAAGAAGCCGCCCAGAAAAATTATCAAGGCGTTTCACACGCGATTCCAGAAGCGGAGAGATTCCAACACGAAGAGGATGTGCATGAGGAGCAGCTCATCAATATGCTGGATGAGGAGCGACTGCGCTATGCCGGCTCGATCGTCCTCGGGCTGAACGACGCGCTGGTGGAGCTGACCGGCGCTCTCGCCGGACTGACGCTTGCCCTGCAGGACGTGAAGCTGATCGCCCTCTCGGGGCTGATTACCGGCATTGCCGCGTCGATGTCCATGGCGGCAAGTGAATATCTTTCCACACGCTCCGAAGATACAAGCAAGCATCCTGTCCGGGCCGCGATCTATACCGGTATTGCCTATATTATCACCGTCGCGCTGCTCGTGCTGCCTTATCTCCTATTTGACAATTACATTCTCGACCTGATCATTACACTGACCATTGCTGTCGTGATTATCGCGGTGTTCAACTATTACATCTCGGTGGCAAAAGGCGAGTCATTCCGGGCGCGCTTCGTCGAGATGGCAGGGCTCAGCCTCGGCGTCGCGATCATTTCCTTTGTGATCGGCTACTTCATCCGGCAGTGGCTGGGGATTGAGGTGTCGTAACGATTGAAGTCGTTCCCACGATCGCTATGAAAATTCTTACTGTTGACATCGGCACCGGCACACAGGATATCTTTCTTTACGACTCCAACCTCGATATTGAGAACGGCTTCAAGCTTGTTCTACCCTCCCCCACAATGATGATCCATCGCCGGGTCAAGCAGGCGCGCGAGAGGCATACGCCCCTCCTGTTTACCGGCCACCAGATGGGAGGCGGGCCCTCTGCCTGGGCAATCGAGGAAGCTGCGCGGGCCGGGGTTCCCGTCTACATGACTACATCCGCGGCGACCACCCTCAACGATGAGTTGGATAAAGTGGAGGCACTGGGGATAAAGATCGTCTCGGAGGATGAGGTCGAAGGCTTAAGGTCCAAGGTTGAAAGTTTCGAGTTAAAGGATTTTGATTTCAGTCTGATTTCCAAAACCTTTCAGGACTATGGAGTGTCGCTGCGCGATCTGGAAGCGATTGCGGTGGCTGTCTTCGATCACGGCAATGCGCCGGCGGGAGTCTCTGATCGCCAGTTCCGGTTCGACTATCTCGATGAACGGATTCGGGCAAAGAACTCCCTTGCCGCGTTTGCCTACCTCTCGACGGATATCCCGCAGATCATGACCCGTCTGCAATCCGTCGCGGACTCGGCTGGAGAGCTGCCCTGTCCACTCATGCTGATGGACACCGCGCCGGCTGCAATCTTAGGCACTTCCTTCGACACATCTATCACTACGCGCACGCAGAGGATTGTTTGCAATGTTGGAAACTTCCACACCCTTGCATTCCGTCTGGGAGAGGAGGGCATTGAGGGCGTGTTCGAGCATCACACAGGGGAAATCGATCTTCCCAAACTGGAATCTTTACTACGAGCACTGGCAGACAGCACGTTGCGACACGAAGATGTGTTCAACGACAAGGGACACGGCGCGCTGATGTATTCCCACGAGCCGCTTGAGTTCGGTAAAGAGGATTTCGACGTCGTTGTCACCGGGCCGAGGCGATCTATGTTTAAGACCCTGGACCATCGTCAGCCTGCACTACGACCCTACTTCGCGACGCCATTTGGCGACATGATGCTCGCCGGATGTTTCGGTCTGCTCGCAGCGACAGCGGAGGTCATGCCCGATCTGGCAGAGACGATCCACCGGTCACTGCGCAATGAACGCGACCGGGGAGTGGCGCCCTGGGATATCCCTGCATAAAAGGAGCTGAACCGTGAACCAACATGTTCATCTGATCACACTTGGCGTACGGGACGTGGAAGCCTCGAGAAAATTCTACATGGAAACGCTGGGATGGAAACCCTCCGGTTCCAGCAATGAAGAGATTACCTTCTTTCAGGCAGGCGGGGTTGTGCTCTCCATTTTTCAGCGGGAGAAACTGGCAGAGGATGCCCTTGTCGATCCATCGGGACAAGGGTTTGCAGGGTTTACACTCGCATACAATGCCCGCAGTGAAGCCGAAGTAGATGAGGTCATTCGCGAGCTAAGATCGAAAGGGGTGGCCATCCTCAAAGAGCCACAGAAGGTCTTCTGGGGCGGCTACAGTGCCTATTTCGCTGATCCCGATGGTTATTGTTGGGAAGTTGCTTACAACCCGTTCATCCCATTCGACGACAATGGGAATCTGAGATTGGAATAATGCTCTGTGGTCAGGCGTAAGCTTCAGATCATCCAGTAACAAGTATATTTTCAGTTGTGGTGGTTTCGATGTGAGCTTTGCCCACTCGACCATTGAGGAGAATTTATGTGCGGTATTTTCGGGTATGTGACCAACCGGGAGGAACAACTCGGGCCGATATTGATCGAAGCCGCTCAGCGCCTCACGTACCGTGGTTACGACTCGGTCGGCGCGGCCACGTTGAATAACGGGACGATCGATCTCCGTAAAGATGTAGGTAAAGTGGAAATGGTGGCGGACAAGTACAATTTCGCTGAGATGCACGGCCAGCGCGGCATCACGCAACTCCGCTGGGCAACCTTCGGAGAGCCTTCACAGGTCAACTCCCAGCCCCATATCGATTCAGATGGCGACATGGTCGGCGCGCATAATGGCAACGTGGTGAACAATGTCGAGCTGCGCGAGCAGTTCATCGCTGAGGGTATGACCGTCCGCTCGCAGAACGACGGCGAGACCTGCGTCCACGCCGTGGAACGATACATTAACCGCGGTTACCAGTTTATCGATGCCATCCGCCTCGCCTATGGCGACCTGCAAGGGGATTACGCCTTCCTGATCGGTCGTGCGGCCGATGATAAGCTGTATGCCTTCAAGAAGGGCTCCGGCATGGTTGTAGGGATCGGCGAGGGCTTTACCTGTGTCTCATCCGATTTACCCTCAATCCTGCCGCTGACCCGCACCATCATCCGACCGCAGGACGGGGAAATCGTCACGCTCTGGGCGGACCGGGTGGAGATCCGCTCGGTCAAGGATGGCAGGCTCATCGAACGACCGCCCGAAGAGGTGACCGAGTCCATGGAAGCGGTTCAAAAAGGGGGATATCCCCATTTTATGCTCAAGGAAATCCACGAGCAGCCGCAGGTAGCCCGCGAGCTCGTACATCTCCTCGATGGCAGCCCAGAAGTTCAGCGCCTGGTGGACCGCATGACGAAAGCGCGGAATCTCTATTTCATTGCCTGTGGGACGAGTTACCACGCCGCCCTGACAGGCTCCGTGTATTTCGCGCAATTGTCAGGCAGACCCGCCATCCCCGTGCTGGCACCGCAGTTCATCCCGCAATACGCACCGGCCGTCGGACACGAAGATGGGGGTGTTTTCGTCAGCCAGTCGGGAGAAACCAAGGATGTGCTGAATGCGCTGGAGATCGCCGAGAAGCACGGCATGGAATGTTATGGTCTTGCCAACGTGATCGGCTCCACGCTGACGAAGGCAACATCCTTCTGCCTGCCCTTGTGCTGCGGATATGAGATCAGCGTCCCCGCCACGAAGACATTTACGAACCAGGTCATCACCTTCCTGTATCTCGCTTACCAGATGGCAGGCCGTGACACCAGTGAGCTGGAAAAGATTCCTGCATTGATGGAACAGACCTTGGATGCGATTGGCTCCCAGGTGGAGACGATCGCAGAAGACATCAATCCCTGGAACGATATGTACTGCCTCGGCTACGGCGTGACCTACCCGATCGCCCTGGAGGGCGCGCTGAAATTGAAAGAGATCACCTACGCCCATTGCGAAGGGATGCTCTCCACCGAATTTAAGCATGGACCTCTCTCCGCCGTGAGCAAGGGCTTTCCCATCATTTTTGTTGCTGGCCCCGGGGATGTGCCGCTCATCATCAGCGGAATCAATGAAGTCAAGGTCCGCGGCGCACGGACCATTGTCATTGCTGAGGATGACCCGCGCTTGCGCGCCAACGCCGACGAGTTAATTGCCCTGCCTGCATCAGATGCCAATATCAGTCCGCTGCTGGCAGTCTTACCGCTGCAGATGCTTTCCTATCACATGAGCGTCCTGCGCGGCTTCGACCCTGATTTCCCGCGGAATTTGTCAAAGACATTGACCGTGGATTAGTTTTGTAGGTCACGCTTGCGGCGCAGCGCCCTGTCGGTAGCGTGGCTATCTTTGGAAAATGTCACATCACCGACGTGACCTATAGAGGCAATATGTCAAACCGGGTTGACCTATACAACAGCACCTATGGCAACTTTCAACAGCAAGTGCTGGCAGAAATACGACGAGAAACCTACGGGGAAGATATCGGCCAGAATAGCTGGATCACGACCGAGGAATACGATACTTTTTATAGCTGGTTGAACCTTCCTCCAGGCGACCATGTCCTTGAAATCGCTAGCGGCTCGGGCGGACCTGCCCTCTACCTGGCAAAGAAATTTGGCTGCCGCATTACAGGGTTGGATATCAATGAAGAGGGAGTTAAGACTGCCAATCAACAAGCGCTTGAGACCGGAATAACGGATGCAAAGTTCCACCTTACAGATGTAAACCAGCGGTTACCGTTCGAAGATGACAGCTTCGATGCAGTCATGTGCATCGACTCTATGAATCACTTCCGTGATCGGCTTCAATATTTGCAGGAATGGCACCGTGTGCTGAGACCAGGCAAGCGTGCCCTGTTCACCGATCCGGTGGTCATTACGGGTCCGGTCTCCAATGAGGAGCTGGCGGCACGCAGCAATATTGGCTTCTTTCTCTTTGTTCCACTTGAAATCACGAAGAGCTACTTACAGGAAGCAGGCTTCAAGCTCATTCTCTGCGAGGACGCCACCGGTAACATCGAGCTGACGTCGGGCCGCTGGCACACCGCTCGCCAAAAACGCCGCGATGATCTGATCAAGATTGAAGGGGAGGAACGGTTCGAAGGGTTGCAGAGATTCTTTTCCACCGTTCATACATTGACTCGAGAACGGCGGCTATCCCGATTTGTATTTCTCGCAGAAAAGTAGGCGTCATGACGCAGTACCAGGCGGCATATCCCACACCCGAACACCAGGCGGCTGCAGAAGCCATCACCGATTACTTTGTATCTAATTACAACATTGACGCCGTATTACTGGTCAATTCCTGTGCGCGCGGCAGGGCGACACGCGACAGCTGCCTGGATATTGTCATACTCTCTAACCCTGACGGGTCACGGTCTTCGCTTAAGGATTTGGAAGCAGGTTGGGGAAAACTCGAACAATCCAGCGAGGTAATTCAGGCTTTATACAAAGTAGGAAAATATTCGGTCGTGCATCCGGATTTTATCCATGGCGTTTTCATACCCGGCGAGCAGGACGAGAGCGCCGGACCCGATGACTTTGAGCTGCAGATCGGGAACTTCCTGGCATACAGCGTCCCGCTCTGGCAGGGAAGCGACTACTTCGAGGGGCTCAAAGCCCAATGGCTCCCCTACTATACTGAAGAATTGCGCCTTCAAAGGCTAGAGCGCGTACGCTGGTTCTGTCTGAATAACCTGCACCATATCCCGCTCTATATCGAACGAGGGCTCTACTTCCAATCTTTTGACCGGTTGTACAACGCCTATCGCGAGTTCTTGCAGGCCCTGTTCATTGCCCGCCGGACCTATCCAATTGCCTATGACAAGTGGATCCATGAGCAAATTGTAGAGATCGTGGGCTTGCCAGCCTTGTACGAGCAATTAACCCACTTGTTCGAGATCAAACACTTTGAAAGCCGCGAGCTCGCCGACAAGGCAAAAGAAGTTGAAGACTTGCTCGACAAATACGCTCCTGCACCCGGCGCAAGCGGCGAATAACCTTATTTCCGCAGCTTCTAGAGGGAAATTCCGGAATTACCAGTTGACAAGTGGATTTTTTTGAGTATTCTTATGTATATACGAAAGTCAAATATGCCATTTTGAATACGGAGAATGCGATGGTGAACAAAATACTTCAAGTGATGCTCGTTATTTCGGTTCTGGCAGCTTCGTTCGCGACAACCGCGAGCGCTTCGGCATGGTCTGGCTGCTCCGGCTACATTACAGTCCAGTGGGGCGATACACTGAGCGGGATTGCCCAGCGATGCAGCACGACGGTCAAAGCCATCCAGGCAGCGAATCCCGGACTGGGCTGGTGGGTGTATGCCGGACAGGTGCTCAACATCCCGACTGGATACAGCGACCCTGTCTACAATCCACCTTCCGGGAATAAGTACGTAGTGCAGCAGGGGGATACGCTCGGCAAGATTGCCGCACGCATCGGGGTGGGCTGGCGCGACATCCTGGCTGTCAACCCGCAGATTTACAACCCGAGCCTGATCTACGTCGGACAGGTGATCCATTTGCCAGTCGGGACCGGCTATCCCCCACCCAAACACGATCCGCCGCCGAAATATCCGCCCCATTCAGAGTATCCGGTCGAGCTTGCTGCCCTCAAGATCGACTATAAACACGGATTATTCGTCCGGACCCAGCCCGGAGGTCCGGTCATCGCCTCGGGTCTCGATAAGTCTATCTGGTATTACAAGGTCGGATCCAGGTTCGTGGACAGCAAATGGAGGGTCTGGGTGGAGGTGGTGCTCTATCCGCCGGTGAAAGGACATACGTCCGGCTGGATGCTGGTAAAGGATCAGTTCGGCACTTATTTTACCGATCCGCGCATAGATTAAGTCGGTAGATCGACCTTCGTCATTTCAAACGAAAACGAGAAGCCCTGATGACCTTCGGGGCTTCTTTTGCGCCTGCATAGAGCAGATCGTAATCTTAAGCGAGAAAATCGGAGAGATGAAATGAGAAAAAGAACCAGACGAAGCCTGCAAGAGGTTGTTGGGAAAGAGACCTATATTGTCTGGGTCAATATGCTCCGGGAGCTTGTCCCAAACGGGCGAACCCATCGCCTCTCAGGCCTCATCGCAGGCATGCTGCAATATACGCTTGAAATCTCAGAAAAGATCGAACATAGAAGCGAGGAGAAACATTCAGTGGCTATGTCTATCATCAACACGGCTGAGACAGCGGATATGGATCATATTAAGGAATTGATTCATGACCTTCGTGGATCGCTTGTTCATGGATGCAGGCGTTGACTACGAAAGAATCAGCAAGCGCGGTGAGCGGTACAGTATTGCAGACCAAGCCTATGACGAGTTCACTCGTTGGTTTGATTATCCATGGGATTAAGCTGTTATATTCATACCTGTCAGCATCAGGAAAAATAGTTCTTTCCGGACGTACTTGCATATTCTTGCCAGCCTGGATTATTATGTGAGCCACGCCCTAATTCGTCTATAAAAGGTAAAGAACCATGCCTACCGCCCTCCCCCGCTCGGAAGTTAAAAAGAATCAGACCTGGAACGCCGAAAGCGTTTTTGCTTCGCCTGCGGAGTTTGATGCAGAAGTCAAAAACATTCTGGAAAGCCTGCCGGCGATCAAAGCCTTTCAGGGACGTCTCGGCGAAGGTCCCGAGGCCTTTCTGGAAGCTGCAGAAGCGATGGAAATCCTGGCTCAGCGAGCCGCGAAGATCCAGGTTTATGCCACCATGTCTAGCTCGGTGGACGCCACGGACCCACGAGGCGCAGAGTTGCAAAGCAAAGCCAGCAGCGCCCTTGCCCAGGTCAGTGCGGCAACCGCGTTCGTCGACCCGGAATTGCTGGGCATCGGAGAAAACAGGTTGAGCCAATGGCTGCAGGACGATCCGCGGATGAAGCTGTACGAGCATTACTTCAATGACCTGTTCCGCAAACAAAGTCACGTCCGCAGCGCCGAAGTAGAGGAATTGCTCGGCATGTTACGCGACCCTTTTTTCAGCACCCGCAACACGACCAGTATGCTGGCAAACGCTGACTTCAGGTTCAAGCCGGCGCGGGGCAGCGAAAATGAAAAGGTGGAGGTAACCCAGAGTACCTATCACTCGATCCTGACCGGCGCCGACCGGAAAGCCCGCCGGACGGCATGGGAAAACTACAATGATAAATATCTCGAGTTTAGGCATACTCTGGCGGGGAATCTCTCTACATCCATTAAGCAGAACGTCTTCAACATGAGAGCGCGTCACTTCAGCTCATCGCTCGAAGCCACGCTGTTCAACGGCAACGTGCCGGTGGAGATGTTTCATAACCTGCTCGACATTTTCAAGAAAAACCTGCCCCTGTGGCATCGCTACTGGAAGATCCGCCGCAAAGCACTGGGGGTGAGGACCCTGCATCCCTATGACGTCTGGGCGCCGCTCAACACCAAAAAACATAAAGTTCCCTTCGAGAAAGCCGTAGACTGGATCTGCGAAGGACTGACACCGATGGGCGCAGAATATGTCAGTGTGATGCGCAAGGGCTGCCTCGAGGACCGCTGGGTGGACTGGTCGCCCAACGCCGGGAAGCGGCAGGGTGCCTTCTCGACGCGCGTTCCCAGGGATACCCACCCCTTTATTATGATGAGCTACACCGACGGCGTCGAGAGTATGAGCACACTCTCACACGAGCTCGGGCATTCCATGCACGCCTACTATGCCAGCCGTGCCCAGCCCATGATGTATTACACCTATCCCTCCATTGTGGCGGAGACAGCCTCCAACTTCAACCAGGCGATGACGCGCGCCTATTTGCTCGATACTAACCGGAGCAAGTCTTTCCAGCTCGCGCTGCTCGAAGAAGCGATGAGCAACTTCCACCGCTACTTTTTCATCATGCCGACTCTGGCACGCTTCGAGCTGGAGACTCACCAGCGCGTCGAACGCGGCGAAGCGCTGACCGCGGATTCCATGATCGAGTTGATGGCAGACCTGTTCAGCGAAGGCTTCGGGAATGAGATGAATCTGGACCGCGAGCGGGTGGGCATCACCTGGGGAACATTCACTACGCATCTTTATATTGACTATTACTCGTTCCAGTATGCGATCGGGATCTCAGCTGCGAACGCCATTGCGAAGAGAATTCTAGATGGCATCCCTAATGCTGCAGAAGACCACATCAACTTGCTCAGGGCGGGCTCGTCGAAACCGCCTATGGAGGTCTTCCAGATCGCCGGCGTTGATATGACCAGCACGCAGCCGATCGAGGATGCATTTGAAGTGCTGGAAGATTACATCGACCGAATCGGAGCTTTGAGCGGCAATGCCTAATTTCATCTCGCATGACGCATAGAGAAGACCACCAGCGGGAGGTGCTTAGCTTTTTACGGAAGAGTCTTCCCATCCGGGATTGGATCTTTTCGTTGCCGCAAGGGTCCGGAATGGAGACGTATTTTGTCGAGGGGAATGGGCAGCAATACTTTGTGAAGGTGGGCGCGCAGATTGAACGCCACTTGACTATGGCCGAGATTGGCTTGACGCCGCCTCTCCTGGCATATGGGCACCTGGATGATGGCGTATCCATCATCGTTCAGCGTTTCATCAGGGGCCGAACTCCCTCCCGAACCGATTTTCGAGACCAACTCGAAAAGGTTGCTGAGCTGGTACGCCAAATGCATTCGCAACCGAATGTACAGAGCACCTTACCTCCCGCCGCTTCAAACAGCTATAAAGAGGCAGGTGTACGCGCCCTGCATCATCTTCGTCAGAAGTGGGTGCGCTATCGGTCACAACTTCCCGGCGTCGCCGCATTTATCGATGCTAATCTGGAGGAGATTGCCCTGCAGATTGACCAGTTTTCAGGCGAAGGCCTGGTCGCCTCCCATAATGACATTTGCAACGCGAACTGGCTCTTTACTTCCAACGGCAGCATCTACATCGTCGATCTCGACTCCATGGCGATGGATGACCCTGCTTTCGATTCAGGCGCGCTATTGTGGTGGTATTACCCGCCCGAATTAAGGCAACCCTTTCTTCAAATCGCAGGCTATCCAGATGATGAGCAATTTAGATTTCGGATGCGGATACGCATGGCGCTTCACTGTCTCAGCATTACCTTGCCCAGAGAACAAAGCTTTGACAGTTTCCGCCCGGACAACTATGCCGCTGCACTGGAAGATTTCAAAGCCGTCCTGGCCGGGAAAGAAAATCCTCAAGGATATACTGAGTGATAGCTAATGACAATTCTAGAAACCAAAAGACTTTTGCTCAGACGCTTTGTGACGACGGATCTGGATGATTTGTTCACATTTTATAGCGACCCGGACGTGATCAAATACATCCCCGATGCACCGCGTACCCGTGAAGAAACACGGGATGAGCTCGAATGGTTTCTGAACGGTCATCCAAAGCATCCGGAGCTCGGACTCTGGGCAACTATTCTCAAGGAGACGGGTCAGCTTATCGGCCGCTGCGGGTTGATCCCATGGACCATTGACGGGCAGCACGAAGTGGAGGTCGCATTCGCCCTCTCCAGAGCATACTGGGGACAGGGGCTGGCAACGGAGGTCGCCCGGGCTCTCGTTCAGTATGCCTTTGAGAATCTCAGGTTATCACGTCTGATCTGTGTGATCGAACATGACAACCAGGCTTCCATTAAGGTAGCAACGAAAATTGGCATGAGCTTCGAGAGGAAAGCAAAGGACGAGTACGGACCGTTCCTGATTTATGCAATGAGCCGGTAGCCTTTCGCTTGTATAATCGTGACTGGAGAGACTGATGCCCACCGAACGAACAATCGAAGAAGAGTGGTATCACATGCTGACAGAGGGCGAGCCGGTCCCCCGTCGCATGTATCATTTTCATGGCTTGCTTCCCTCAGACCCGCGCTGCAAATTGTGCGCCGCGCCGTTCAAAAGCTGGGGCGGTTTCCTTATGCACCTGCTCGGCAGAGATCAATCCCGGTACAACCCACGTTTCTGTGAAAAGTGCAAAGTGTTTGAGCACCCCGGTGGCGCGGAAGTGCCCCTCACTATGTTGTTTGCGGATGTCCGCGGCTCGACAAACCTCGCCGAGACCATGAGCACCCGCGAGTTCCGCGGCTTGATCAACCGGTTTTATACAGCAGCCAGCCATGTGCTAATTCAGACCGATGCACTTGTGGATAGGCTGTTGGGCGACGAGGCGATCGGGCTCTATATTCCGGGCTTTGCGGGACCCGGGCATCCCCGCAAGGCAGTGGAAGCGGCGCAGGAACTCCTCCGTCTTACCGGGCACCGCGATGACAGGGGACCCTGGCTCCCGATAGGAATCGGGGTTCATACAGGCGAGGCATTTGTCGGGGTAGTTGGCGGCGAGCAAAGCACGATGGATTTCACGGCACTAGGGGACAACGTAAACATCACGGCGCGGCTGGCCTCCGAAGCAGGCGCAGGCGAGATCCTCATCAGTGAGGCAGCTTATTCAGCCGCCGATCTGGATCTAGGGACTTTGGAGCGCCGTCAGCTGGAGCTCAAGGGCAAAAGTGAGCCGATCGACGTACGCGTCCTACAGGTCACCGCAAAATGAAAATGGAAGTCTCAAGATTTTAAACAGGTCAAAAATATGCATAGCGTTGTTGTCACCGGCGTCTCGACCGGGATCGGCTGGGGCATTACCAAGGTGCTGCTCCAGCACGGGTTTCGCGTATTTGGCAGCGTCCGAAAAGCGCAGGATGCGGAGCGGCTTACCGCGGAGTTCGGAGAGGCGTTCGTCCCCTTGGTGTTTGACGTGACCGACGGGGCAGCTGTCACGGCTGCCGCGCAGCAGGTCCGAGCGCAACAGCATGGAGAGACGCTGTTTGGGTTGGTGAACAACGCCGGGATTGCGGTCCCCGGTCCTCTCATGCATTTGCCCGTGGATGGATTCCGATATCAGCTCGAGGTGAATCTGGTCAGTGTGTTGAGCGTTACCCAGGCATTACTGCCTCTGCTCGGCACGGATCGCTCGCTGCGAGGAAAACCGGGGCGGGTCGTCAACATCAGCTCGGTCAGCGGGACGATTGGATATCCGTTCGTCGGCGCGTACGCGGCTTCCAAGCATGGTCTCGAAGGCTTTTCGGAAACGCTGCGGCGGGAGCTGATGCTCTATGGCATAGATGTGATTATTATCGGTCCCGGCTCGGTCGCGACGCCGATCTGGGATAAGGCGGAACAGGCAGATATGTCCCTATACGGAGAAACGGACTATCTAGAATCAGCGCGGCGCGCTCAGGAGTTCATGATCTGGAACGGACGGCGCGGTCTTCCGGCTGAAAAGATTGGCGAAGTGGTTCTTCGGGCGTTAACAGTCCCCCGGCCGAAGGTCCGTTATGCGGTGGTCCGTGAGAGCTTTCTCACGCGTTTCCTCATCCATGTCTTACCGAAGCGTGTGATCGACACAGTGATTGCCAGGAATCTGGGCTTCAAATAATCCGTTCGCCGATATGCAGGTTACGTCTGCGTATCTGGAAACGCCTTCTCAAACGCAGCCTTTGCCGCCTTGTAGCCTTCCTCGATCAACTTTGCGGAAACATCCCCATCATAGTCAATAATCCGCTCCACCTTCAAGAATTCGAGCGGGGAGACAATGATCGGCTTGACAAGCCGGTAACGATAGGACGGCGCACCCTCTTCCCGCTCACGGATCGCCAGCTCGTTAAAGGCACGGATCATCTTCAGGTTCTCACGAAATGAAGCCAGCAGCATCCAATCCAGCATCCACGTAATCGCGTCCCCGAACGATTTGGGCTCTGCATCGGTCTGGAGGGGCGCGGGATCGCCGCTCTCCCACCACGGGGTCATCATCACCACAACCACTTCGGCAGGCACACTGGCATCTTCACCCATCATGTCAATGGCAGCGCCTACGGGCGTATTTGCCACCAGGGCCCCATCCCAGTAGTAGGCATCCGTCTCCCGATCGAAGGTCCACGGATAGACAAGCGGTATCGAGCACGACGCCAGGATACGATCCACAGTGATGCCGGTAAAGACATCATGGCGGGGTTTGCGGCGCCTCTGGTCCATGACCTCCCGGTTGCTGAACAGGACCCGCTCTCCGGTACGGACCTTGGTTGCGGCAATCAATAATGATTTCTCGCTCGCGGCAAGCTTCTCCTCTCTCAAGCCAAAGCGTGTCAAAAGCGTTTTGCGCAAAGGACCGGTATCGAGCAGGTTGATCCAGTAGCCGATCAAGCGCTCTGCGATCCAGCGCGGGAGCAAAGGCAGCGGCGGCCAGAATTCCCTGGGGGTGGGCGAGGTTGCCTCTTCCGGTCGGATCTGAGGCAGCCTCGTATCCATTAGCTCTTTGAAGATCGCACGGGCGCTCCAGCGTGCAATGCCGCGCATCCCGGGCGGTAATGCCTGGATATCCTGTTCTTCCAGCGATTTCCAGATATCCACAAGCCGGTCGGCGGACATGCCCTGGGCAATTGCCGCGCCGTTCACCGCACCGATAGACGTGCCCACAATGATCTGCGGCTCCCAGGCGCCGGCATGATCTCCATCTACATTGACTTTATGATTCTTCATCAGATATTTATAGACCCCCGCATGGAACGCGCCGCGCCCACCGCCGCCCGAAAGAATGAGTGCTCGAACTGCATCCGTAGCCATGCTGCCTCCTTGACTCCTGTGGTGTGTCTACTATAGGATGATTTTCCACTGCTGTCAACGACCTGTATTGCGGTCCCTTGACGAATAGACAAGCTTCTATATAATCTCACATAGGAGATTATCTATATGAACGCATCCCTTGTTTGCAACATGGAGGTATTTACTCCCGCTGAGCGCAAGGCGCACATCCTGACGACCACACGGCTGATGGAGTCGGTGCAGAGCGGTCAGGAGCGGGAAAACGGGTATGAGTTCCTGTTTCCCAACGAAACAGAGCTCATCGCCGCAATTGCTGAATTTATCTCGAAAGAACAGCTGTGTTGCCCCTTTTTGGAGTTCACCCTCTACATTCCTCCACAACCTGAACTGATATCTCTCTCACTCAGCGGGCCGAGCGGCACACAAGAGTTTCTTCGCCTCGAATTCAACGGGGCAATCCCATGAAAGCCAAACCCGTGCTCTTTGCCAAACCGATTGATGTTGTTGCTCGGCTGCTGTCGCTGAACCGGCTGCCAAGCTGGCAGTGACCCAGCCGACTGTCTCGCACCATCTCGCTTTCCTGCGCGACGCGGGTCGGGCCGATAGCCGTGAGGAAAGCAAAAGGTCATAGCGTGGCGCGCGATTGCGCTCGATTTGTTGATTAAACAAATCGACAAAGGTCTGTATAAGCGCCTCACAGGCTCATAAAGACAGACAGCTGATTTCTTACAGCCTTCGGTCTTTATTGCTTATCTGAAGAACACCCACATCCAATCTTGAGAGTACAATCGTTAATATGAAAAGGCACGTGGGCTGGCGAGTATGCCAAAATAGATCTGTAACCGAAAGCAAGAGGAGCATCTAATGAAAATCGTGACCGATAGTGCAGCAGACATGTCTGCCGAAGAGCTCGAGCAACTGAACGTTATTCAGGCGCCGCTGTTCATCCAGTTTCCGGAAGGGGAGATAAGCTCATCAAATATATCTGCCGATGATTTTTATAACCGGCTGGAAGCGATGCGGCCTGCCGTCCCAACGACGGCGCAACCTTCGAGTGGCATCTTCGCCGAGTTGTATCGGAGTGTAGCAGAGAGGGAGAAGGAAATTCTCTCCATTCATATTTCCTCCGGCTTGAGCGGCACAATCAACTCGGCGCGGGATGGCGGGGAACAGGCGCGACCGCATGCGGAGGTCCATTACTGGGATACGCTCACACTCTCTGGAGGTCAGCGTTTTCAGGTCATGGCGGCCGCATTGGCAGCCAAAGCCAACTGGACCCTGCACGCCATCCAGGAACGCCTGGAAAAAATCCGCGAGAAGACGGAGGTGATCTATACCCTGGACACGCTGGAATATCTGGCGCGCGGCGGGCGAATCGGGCGGGTCAAGGCGATGGCCGGTGCACTACTGAATCTCAAGCCCGTCATTCGGGTCGACCAGGACGGCAAATACAGCACCGTGACCACCGGGCGCACACTTGGAAAGTCGATCCATGCGATAGTGGATCAATTGCTGGCGAGGTACGCGCAGACACCGGTCTGGGTGACAGTCTTGCATGGCCGGTTTGCAGAGAAAGCCGAGATGCTGGCAGAGGAATTGCAGGGAAAATTGAATGTCTCGAAGCTCGAGATCAACCGAATCTCGCCCGTACTGGGCGTCCACACAGGTCCCGGGATTGTCGGCGCGGCTGTTGTACCCATGGAGTTGCTGGAGGATCTCTTCAGGTAATTTTCCCAGTAGCAGGGGCCTGTTTACTCCCCCGGCGACGAGGGTGTGCGTGCTCGAACGCTCTTGTGACTCCCTCGCCTGGCTTTTCGTGAGTTTTTCCTCATCCTGACGGGCTGCGTACGCCGGTTCACACTGAGCGGGATGGTGCGCTGATAATCGGGCACCAGCTGGTCCACATTCCGCACCGACGGAAGGAGGTAAGCCACCACGCCCACCAGCGCACCGGCGATGCCACAAAGAAAGATCAACAAACCAAAACCGGATCCCGGTCCTGTGCCGACCAGCCAGCCAAAGGTATTGACGAGCGCTCCACCTGTCTCCATAGCCGGTTCGAAGACCCGGTCACCAAAATAGCCAGCCAGCAGCGGCGTAAAGGGGATCATCGCCTGGGCGATAAAGTCACTGGCTGAAAAGACACGTCCCTGTAAATCGGGAGGCACCTTTGCCTGAAGAAACGAATCCATCGCAACGTTGACGATCGGATCAAAGATAGCATCCACTACCACCGCGATCAACCAGATCCACAGGATCTGCCCTATCCCGAGCAGGGTCATGCCCAGCAGGCTTGAGATGATCCATCCTATAATGATGGCTCGCGACGGACGCCGGATGCCTCCCCATGTCGTCAGAAAAATGCCGCCCACCACCGAAGCCAGCGCGGCGGCGGATTGCACCGTTCCGAGGACCTCTGTGTTATTTCCCGTCCGTAGCAGGATCATAGGATAGAGAGCCGCGACCGACAGGGCAATCCCTGAAAACAAGTTCCCCGTAAAAAAGAGTAGCTGCAAACCCAGCAAGCCCGGCCGCTGAAAAATATACCGGATTCCATACATTGCCTCACTGAGGAACCTGGTATGAGAGCGCTCCCCCTCTGTTGTATGGGGCGTCGCCGGGACTTCGACAAACAGCAGAAAGCCGATCGAAACGACGAACGTGAGCAGGTTCAGGGCAAGAATTCCGCTCAACCCGATGCTCAGGTACATGACGCCGGCCAGCAACGGACCAAAAATGCCCGGCATGTCATACAGCAGCGAGATAAGACCGTTGGCACGCGTGTATTCCTTTCTCGATACCATGGTCGTGATTGCTGCGGCATAGGAGGGAGCCTGAAACGCCATCCCCAATCCCTGAAGAGCGGCTGCTACATATAAATGCCAGACCTCGAGCAAGCCCGCCGTTTGCAAAACTAGCAGCACCGTTAGCCCGGAGAGCGACATGAAATCATACATCAGCATCATTGTTTTGCGGTTACTGCGGTCGATCAAAATCCCGGCAAACAACACAGCCAGGAGGTAGGAACCGAAGTAGAAAAATTCCAGTAGACCGACTGCAGTCCCGCTGTCTGTAATGCTAAAGATCCAGATGGGTAAGGCAACTGCTGTAATGCTGGAGGCGATCCCGGAGATCATCTGGCCGAGCCAGATGATGAAAAGCCCTCTCATGCCCCGGGGACGTTGGAAAGGAAATTCGAGTTTCCACATCGTTGATTAAGAGGAGCATATCATAGGGAATCAAGGAAAACAACCCTTATAAAGGGCGGTTTTCTTGTAAACTCATTTCAAAAATGCAGGTTAGATAACAACGACTAGTCGGCTTCCGCGGTTGCCACGACGTCGTGATCTGGCAGGATCTCCTCGGCATGGCGGATGTAACGGACGAAGTATCCTATGAGCCCGGCAAGGATGCCGCCGAGTGAGCTGAAGAAGATCAGGAGACCCATGCCCGCGCCGGGTCCGGGGGAAACGAGCCACCCAAACGTGGAGGCAAGTCCGCCAGATGCGCGCATCCCAGGTTCCAGCACGTAGTCTGCCAGCGTGCCCGCGATCAGCGGCGAGATCGGGTTGGTCATCCAGGCAATCAGCATACGCGCCGAGAAGACACGCCCCTGCAGATCCGGCGGCACCTTTGACTGCCAGATCGCCTGGTTTGAGCCGTTGATCAGAGGACCAACGAGGGAAGACAATGCCAGCGCGACAATCCAGATGGATACAGACGTTCCCAGCCCCACCACCGCCAGGAAGAAGCTCGATATGATCCATCCCCCCAGCACACCGTGAACCCGGCGCCTGAAACCGCCCCAGGCGCTCATCGCGATGCCTCCCAGGACCCCACCAATTGCTCCCGCCGATTGGACCAGTCCCAGGCTGACGCTGTCATTGCCGGTGCGCAGCAAGACCATGGGAGCGAGGACCGTGAACGCGATGCCCGTAAATAAATTCCCAGAAAAGAAAATTAGTTGTAAGCCCAGCAGACTGGGACGCGCAAAAATGTAGCGGAAACCAAACGCCGCCTCGCTGAAAATATTTCCCTGTGCCTGTGCTCCTTCGGCAGTGCGGCGGGGTTGCGGAATGTGGACAAATAATAAAACCCCGATCGCCAGCAAGAAGGTGACGACATCCAGGGAAAGGATTCCGGTCAACCCGATCACCGGCAGTAGCGCTCCCGCCAGCATCGGAGCCAGCACACCGGGGCCCATATCGATGAGCGACATCATGCCATTGGCGCGAGTATATTTTTCCTTGGGGATCATCGTGCTGATGGTTGCAGAATAGGCGGGCCATTGAAAGGCGTTGCCAAGACCCTGAACGATGGCAGCAGCGTACAGGTGCCAGACTTCCAGCACGCCAAATGCCTGCAGGGTGAGAATAGAAATCGTCGCTATCCCCGCAGTCAGGTCACTGACCATCATCATGAGCTTACGGTTATAGCGGTCCACCATGACGCCGGCAAAGGGCGTGATAATCAGCAGCGGGGTGATAAAGAAGACCTGCATTAACCCGAGCGCCGTCGCACTGCCGGTCTCTTCGAAGACCCAGATAGTGAGCGCGAACAGGCTCATATTGGTGGCCAGAACGGAGACGATCTGCCCGATCCAGACAATGGTGAAACCGAACATGCCCGTTGGACGATTTGTGTTTTGCATGGTACACCACTATGGTGGGATCAATCTCAGCCGGAGGACCCGGCACGAGAGTCGAACAATCCCGCGTCGCGCGGGATTGTTCGACTTGCTCTCACGCGTTGAATTTATGTAAGTCAGTTTGCTTGGCACTCACTCGACATAAATCTCTACGTGTTCCCCATCCTCTTCATCGGTCACGTCAATGATCTTGCCCGTGACACCCGAGCGCAATGCTTCCATCACGTTCGACATATCCACGCCCTGCACCTCAGGGGCGAAATGGGCGCCGATCTTCATACCGGCATCCACGAGTGCAAGCGGAATCTGCACGGAAGCCTTCGAGCGGCCTGTGCGCACATCTGTCACGCGGATACGCAACCAGCGCGGCCCGCCGGGGCCCGGCATCCCGGGTGGACGCGGCGGTGCGGGCACACGTTTCTCGCTGAGCGCCGCGAGGAGCTTGGTCCCCTCCTCCGCGCTTAGCTTTCCCTCTTCGATCATTTTGAGAATCTTCATTCGTTCTTCAGAGCTAGCCATGGTTATCTCCGATCCATAATTTCATGGGGCAGGCACAGCTGCCGGCACTTCAGCAGGTACGTTTTCCTCTACCTTGGGAAGCCTGAACTTGAGCCAGATGGGAATAATCGAAAACAATAAAACAATTGCGGTCACCGTGAATGGGAAGCGCGGGCCGACCTGGTCCCAGAGTTGCGCCCCGATCCACGGGGCAGGCAGAGAAACCAGTCCCAGACTGGTACTGAACAATCCAAAAGCTGTGCCGCGCATATGCGCCGGGACGGCTTTGCTGATCAACGATTGATAAGCAGGGCTCATGATCCCAACTCCTAAACCCGCCATGCCCCAGCCCACATAATACAGCCATTGATTCCCCTGTGGAATGTTGATCAGAATTAACAGAGAACCGCCCATCAGGAACATGCCGGTGGCGATCCCGACCCGCTCGCCGGCTTTATCCGATAGCCAGCCGCCAGGGATTGTAATCAGCATCATGCAGATGCCAAAGACCGACGTCACCCAGCCGATCTGCTGCAGCGAGAGTCCGCCAAGCTCCTGCATGTAAACAGGAAAAAGATTCTCGGACAATTGAAATGAGATATCACGAAGTCCATCGGTGAGCAAGATCCAGGTGAGCAGACCACCGGAAATGATCAAACCGAACATTGTCTGAAGATTTGTCTTCAAACTCGCAAATGAAAGCGATTGCCCGGCAGAAGAAGCTCCCCGGGAGGCTTCGCGCGCCATGCTCAGACGCATCAGCATTGCCACAAAGTAAAAAATACCCGCCACGAGCAGCATGAGCTTGAAGCCGTACGTTCCCGCCAGCCAGCCGCCCAGGGGCGGACCGACGACAGAAACGATCATGAAGATTGCCTGTGAGATACCGAAGACTTTCCCGCGGTTCTCCTCACTGGAATGTTCGGCGATGAAAGCATCGAAGCTCGGACCCACAAGTGCACGCGCCACTGCGCCCAGTGCGACCGCAAGCAGCAGCCATTGCCAGCGGTCCGCCAGGACCATGGGGATAAAGGCGATGGCGCCAAAGACACTTCCAATAGCGATCGCGCGCAATCGCCCGAGGGAGTCCGATATCCACCCACCTAGGATTTGCAGGAAGAGCGGCACGATTTGCGCCAGTGTGAAGAACAGACCAATTTGAGTAATCGACGCCTGCAAATCCTTGAGATAGAGCGGCAGGAAAGACCCGTACATATTCCCGCCGATATTCGCAAAAACCATCGCAGCGAGGAATAGGATGAGCAGTCCGCTCAACAGGGGTGGTGTCTTAATCTTGTCTGCCATTCTCGGTTCCGATTATCCAATGAAGAGCTGCACGCGCTCGCCATCCTCGCGATCATCCACATTGATGATCAAGGGCTCGCGTGAATTGCGGGTCACTTCTAGCATCTGAATAATTCCATCCACTCGTCCAGGACTCATACCGTGCAGGTTGCGTCCAAATGTGCGAAAAAACCACGCCACCAGCCCCAGGGGCAAAGGCAGCGCCAGGGTGATATGGCGGGGACCATCGCCCTTTCGCGCATTGCGCCGGTCCACGTCAATATAAATCCAGCGAGATGTCCGAGCGCCCGCGCCCAGCCCGATCAACAAAACTCCTAGCATGAGTGGGAGGATCATGCAATAAAACCAAAAACCAGTACCTACACTCTGTTGAATTGCATAAATCCCCCAGGCACTCAACACGGTGATAAACACACCGATCCAGAGAGGGATCATCGAAAAGCGCCGCGCCCTCGCCTTGACCTGTTCGAACTCAGGAGCATCCACCCGCTCACCGCCGGAAGTTGTCGGCGGCTCGAAGACCTCTATCTCCGCATCATCCGAGTCTCGCTCAGGCTCGCCATCTACTTCGAGGGCGCGCATCAGGCTGGCAGCCTGCTCAGCAGAGATCCTGCCCTCTTCCACCATCTGCAGGATTTTCTTGCGTTCCTCAGAGGACATTACTTGCCTCCTTCCAGGGCATTTAGCAATTGCTCAGCTTGTTCCGCAGTGATCTTTTTCTCAGCCAGCATTTTCAACACCGCCATGCGCTCCTCCTCCGCAACAGGCTCGGAGGGAGGCGATGGCGGCGTGGGAACACCGCGCGGTCCCGACTCCCAGTTCCAGCGGCCGACCTTAACGTTGCCGCGCCAGCGACGTGCCTGACGCTCTGCGTGCCGCTCCACTCGGCGGGCAGCCTCTTCGGCACGCTTTGCTGCGCGTGCGGTCGCTTGCTCCACCTGGCGCGAGATGCGCTCACCGAACCCGGACCAGTCGAGATTCATCCCGGCGAAGTTGCCAAAATCCTCTGCCGAGTTGCCTGCCTCGGCGTCGTTCGTCACACGAATATCTCCACCGGCGCTGAGGGCGATCTTTGCGGCGCCGTCACCCAGCACCAGGACTCTCTCCGAGACATCCGGCTGGTTTTCAATACCCGGCCAATCTACATCGATCGTATCGCCGTGCATGGAGAGTGTCGCATTAGCATTGGATTTCAAGACCAGCAAGATATCATCTCCGGCGGTGATTGCGTAGGCGCCATCTGCCCGGGGCTCCAGGTATACAACCACGTCCTCGCCCACATTGACCTTGATATTGCCGTGCACCCCGCGCAGCGCCAGGTCATCCGCAATCGAATCAAAGCCGATATTGCCCTCGACATCCCGCACCGACACATCGCCCCCAACGTGCTTTACATGAACGTTTCCCTTTGCCCCGCGCAGGCTGAAGTCCGCAGTGATGGAATCGATGGTCACCGTTCCCACATCGCGAATTGAGAGATCGCCACTGACTTCCTTGAGCGCCACGTCTCCTGCTACCCCACGCAGCGCCATATCGCCGCCAACACTGTCAATGGTGAGAGCTGTATCCCGGGGGATACGGAGAGACACGTCGTCGGTTGACGAGAGCAAAAGCTCACTGTCGTTCCGGCTGACGGTCAGTTCCTCTTCATCCCCTTTGATCAGGATATCTTCGCCATCCCAGCCCACCACACTCAGATCGCCACCTACGGCGCTGATATGGATTTTGGGAGTCCTGCCAAGAGAGATCGTTCTTGACATACTTTACTCCTCCTCGCCGCGCAGCAATCGCATGGCTTCATCTGCAGAGATCTTACCCAGCTCCAGATCCTCGAGCACGGTGCTGCGACGCTCGGGGCTGATCTCCACCACTTCATCCTTGCCGGGCTCAAAGCCAAGCGCACGGATGACATCGTGCAGACGGTTACGGATAGTCGGGTAGGAAAGACCCAGCTCCTGCTCCATACGATTGATCTTACCCTCGCAGCGCACAAAGGTGACGATAAAATCAAGATGTTCTGCCGTCAAATGGGCAAACGGTCCGCCGGTGAACTGTCCTTCGATCGATGTATCACAGGATTGACAATGCAAACGGGTAACTGTCAGTTCCGAACGGCAAACGGGACAACGAGTTGGCGCAGCATGCATGAGTACTATCTCCTAAAACGAGCAACTTCACTAAGAAGGCGTATAATCGAAGTCAAATCCTACTGTTATCTCAACTTTTGAAAATATTATAGGCAAAATCTTCAAATTGTCAAGTGAATATTCAATAAAATTGATTCGAAATCAAGATAATTCAAAGTATCCGGCTTAGAAACTAAAGATTAGCTATTTTTTCAACAAATCTTTCACCTTTGAGGTTATTCGGATGATCCGATCCATGTACTATTTGCCTGGCCAACCGATCCAGAAGGATTTCCCGCCCGAGCAATTTCCCGAACTGATACGAAATCCGCAGGGAGTCCTGTGGGTGGATTTCATCAGTGAGCCACCGGAGACCTGTGAGCCGATCTTGGCGGAATTTGGCTTTCACCCCCTGGCGATAGACGATGCCCTGCAGGAAACACATGTACCCCGGCTGGATGACTGGGGTGAATATCTTTATATTGTCCTCAACTATATGAACATGGAAGCTAATGGGGATTCCTGGGAAACGAAAGTCGATGAGCTGGATGTTTTTCTGGGGAGAAACTATATCGTCACTCATCACGATTATCGGATCACCGCCGTGGATGAGACCTGGGTGGTTTGCGACCGCGATGAGCGTAACCTGCACGAAGGCGCCGACCATATCCTGTACAGGATTGCCGACCATCTAATGGCAGGCTACATGCCCGCTATAGAAAAAATCGACGACGCCATCGATCGTATCGAAGACCAGATTTTTGACCGGCCCTCACCTCGCACCCTGGAACAGCTGCTTGCCCTGAAACGCGTGTTAGTGGCGATGAGACGCATTATCGTCCCCCAGCGTGAAGTGCTGAACAAGCTCGCTCGTGATGATTATCAGGTTGTCGATCCCAAAGACCGCGTCTTCTTCCGGGATATCTACGATCACCTGGTGCGCCTGCATGACCTGAACGAAAGTTTGCGCGATCTGGTGGGCAGCGTCCTGGACACCTATTTATCCGTGATCAATAATCGCATGAATGAGGTCATGAAAATCCTGACCATCATCACGGTCCTGTTCATGCCACTCACCTTCCTGACAGGTTACTTCGGCATGAACTTTTTCGAGCCGCTGGGCAACTTGAGAGAGTGGACGACCAACCCTGTTTTCTACCTCACGCTGGCTACGATTGTTATCATGCCGATCGGGATGTATATCTGGATGCGGCGTCGCACCTGGCTGTAACCAAAATCTGTCTTCCCAACGCTTGACACAGAACAGACGTTCGGTTATCATTCATAGCACAAATGAGCGAAGAATCAGCGCTCAGGAGGTAGCTATGATGATGGTTCGTAAAAGCAAAGGTCTCGGAGCACGTCACCAGAGGATCCTCGATTTCCTGTCGGAATATCAGCGCACGAACAAGTATCCTCCCTCGATCCGTGAAATCGGTGAGAAAACCGGTATTTCGTCCACGTCGGTGGTAAATTATTATCTGGACCAGCTCGAAAAAATGGGAAAGATCGAGCGCGACCGCAAGATCTCACGCGGTGTGCGTCTCGCCGGTTTCAACGGCTCTGCGGATACTCTGCGCATCCCTATCCTGGGTCCTATTGCGGCGGGTCTCCCCCTCCCGGAACTGGATCCCAACATCAGCTACATGACCGATAACGAAGCGGCTGCGGTTGATATTGCTCGCAGTCTTCTCCCTGCCAAGGAAAAGGGCGACGGCCTGTACGCTCTGGAAGTTCAGGGAGAATCTATGATCGATGCCATGATCAACGATGGCGATATCGTAGTCCTCAAGCCGGCTACGGATGCTCGCAATGGCGAGATGGTGGCAGTCTGGCTGCCCCGCGATAACGAAGCGACCCTAAAGTACTTCTTCAAGGAGAAGGACCGCTATCGTCTCCAGCCTGCTAACCCCACCATGAAGCCGATCTTCGTCAAGAAGAACGAGCCGCTCGAGATCAAGGGCAAGGTCGTCATGGTCATCCGCCGGATGGACAAGCTGCTTGCCTCCTGAGCACAGAAGAGATTGATGAAGAGACGACTGTTGGTCGTCTCTTTTGATTCCTGAAGGTGAAAGGGATATAATCCGGTGTAGAGAATTGCACCGCAAAGGGTGTGGTCTCAGATAAGCCAAAAAGAAAAGGACACATATATGTACGGAACCATTGCTCGCTTCCGCATTAAGCCTGGCGTCAAAGATGAATTTATCAAAGCCATGGATAGCTTCGGTGGCGCGTTTATACCCGGATGGGTGGCGGACTACTATTTTCAAATGGATCGAGACTCCAATGAATTTTATCTGGTGGCACTTTTTAAGGATAAAGAAACGTATATAGCAAATGCCGATAGCGTCGAACAGCATGAGCGTTATCTGGTCTTCCGCTCATTCCTTGAAAATGACCCCGAATGGAACGACGGCTTTATCTTATCGGCAACTGGACCCGGGGCGGTGAAATAGCCGGGAGTACAAACAAAAAGACGGCTCGAAATGAGCCGTCTTTTTGTTTGGCACGCTGCTTACGCGAGCTCGACAGAAGCACCCGCTTCTTCCAGCTTCTTCTTGGCTTCGTTGGCAGCATCCTTGCCGACACCGGTCAGCACCTTGCCGCCCGCGGTTTCAGCCAGGGTCTTGGCTTCGCCGAGTCCGAGGCTGGTCAACTGGCGAATGACCTTGATGACGTCGATCTTCTTGGCACCAGCATCCTTGATAACCACATCGAATTCCGTCTTCTCTTCCACGGGTTCAGCCGCGGCAGCAGCACCGGCACCGGGCATGGCAGCCATTGCCATCGGCGCAGCGGCAGAAACGCCCCATTTTTCTTCCAACTTCTTGACGAGCTCAGCCGCCTCGAGGACGGACAGGGTGGACAGTTGATCCACAATTTGATCGAGATTTGTTGCAGCCATTGTATAGTTACTCCTAACGAACTGAGATAATTTTGATGTAGATTGCGTACACTTCAAGCCGGTTACGCCGCGGCATTCGCTGCGCTTGCTTCGTCCGCTTTCTCAGAGAAAGCTCTAAAGACTGCGGCCAGACCACGTGCGGGTTCGGCAATCGTGCGAACCAGTTTGCCAGCCGGCGCCTGCAGCATACCCAGCAGCTGGGAACGGACCACCGGCAGCGGCGGCATATCTGCCAACGCCTTGACCTGTGCGGCATCCAACGCCTTGCCGCTCATGAAGCCCCCCTTGACCTTGACAAACTCAAGGCCCTTGGTGGCATCGGTCAGAGCCTTGGCTGTGCTCGCCGGGTCGGTGAAGGCAAACGAGATCGCGGTGCTCTTGACCAGATAATCGCTGGGCACTTGCAGCCCATTATCGGCAAACGCGCGCCGCACCAGGGTGTTCTTCACCACATGGAACTCGCCACCGGCTTCACGGATCTTGGCGCGGATATTATCGAGATCCTTCATCCTGACGCCGGTATATTCCACAAGGATCACTGCCTGGCTGCGCTTCATCCAGTCAGCGTACTGCGACAGCACCTCGTTTTTACGTTCTTTTGTAATTGCCAAAGGACATTCACCTCCTTTCAATGAAAAAGTCTTTGCCACTCGTTTCGCGAGGCAAAGACTTTTAGCAAGTCCCAGGAGGGACGCGGCACAGCACATGCCGGTATATGCTTTCGTCTTCACCTGAGCAGGAAATTAAGTCCCAGAGGGACACCCGCCTTCATTGGCGAAGTGGCTTATATGGTTATACGAGTGATTTTACTCGATTCCCTCGAATTTGTGGGTATCGCCGGGGTTCACTTTGATCCCGGGCCCCATAGTGGTAGTCAGTGTGATGCGCTTGATGTAATCGCCCTTCGCGCCTGCTGGACGTGCCTTGTGCACGGCATCCATCAGCGCAGCAAAGTTCTCGAACAACTGATTTGCATCGAACGAGACCTTCCCGACCGCGACATGGATATTGGCCGTCTTATCGAGACGGAACTCAACACGACCGGCTTTGGCTTCCTTGATGGCGCGCGGCAGTGCATCAGCTGCGACGACCGTGCCTGCCTTCGGGTTCGGCATCAGGCCGCGCGGGCCCAGGAGGCGTCCCAGGCGACCGACCCTGCCCATCGCATCCGGAGTAGCGATCGCCACGTCGAAGTCAAGCATGCCGCCTTCGATCTTCTTCAGGGTCTCATCATCGTCGGCGACGAGATCGGCGCCCGCGGCGCGCGCCGCAGCCGCGCCTTCGCCTTGCGCGAAGACGAGCACACGCACCGTCTTGCCCAGGCCATGAGGCAGCACAACGACATCACGCACCTGCTGATCTGCCTGGCGCGGGTCGAGCGCAGTGCGCATGTGAACTTCGACTGTTGAATCGAACTTGGTAATGCTGGTTTCCTTGGCGAGCGCTACCGCGTCGCGCGGGGAGTATTCCTTTTCCAGATCCACTTTAGCCTGAGCGGCCAGATATTTCTTTCCGTGTTTTGCCATTTTATCCTCCGTGGTGCAAGCGGACCGCCAAGCCCGCAGAGCGCGGCGAGTGCGGCCCTCCCACAATTTAGTCAGTCACCGTAATGCCCATCGAGCGGGCGGTGCCTTCAACCTGTTTGATCGCGCCTTCGAGATTGATCGCATTCAGATCTTTCATCTTGAGCTCTGCGATCTCCTTCACCTGGGCGCGCGTTACCCTGCCGACCTTTTCCTTGTTCGGCACGCCGGAGCCCTTCTCTACTTTGGCAGCCTTGCGCAACAGGACAGCCGCCGGAGGGGTCTTCAGCACGAACGTAAACGAACCGTCGGTATAGACCGTGATCTCTGCCGGGAGCACTTCACCCGGACGGTTAGACGTGCGGGCATTGTATTCCTTACAGAACGCCATGATGTTGATACCATGACCGGCCAGCGCCGGACCCACCGGGGGCGCCGGGTTGGCTTTTCCAGCTTCGAGCTGGAGACGAACAATTGCCTTAAACTTCTTTGCCATTTCTACTCCTTTGTGGTGTTGGCGTGGCGTTCTGGGTAGAAACCCGACGCCACTCCCACTATATGAAGCTGCGACTCACGGCGCAGCCTATTACACTTTTGTTTATGCCTTTTCTACCTGCAGGAAATCCAGCTCAACCGGCGTTTCCCGCCCGAAGAAGGACACCATCACGCGCACCTTCGTGCGCTCCATATCGATCTCTGAGACAACGCCGCGGAAATCGTTGAACGGACCGTCGATAATGCGGACGCGCTCACCGACCTTGAACGTGACCTTGACGGTCGGCGCTTCGGCTTCCATGCGCTTGACGATCTGGGCGACTTCCTCCGGACGCAGCGGCGTGGGATTGTTTCCCATCCCGACGAAACCTGTGACACCCGGCGTGTTGCGGACGACATACCACGACTCTTCCGTCAGGAGCATGTTTACCAGCACATAGCCGGGGAAAATGTGACGCTCCACGGTGCGGCGCTTGCCATCCTTGACCTCGATCTCTTCCTGTGTGGGGATGACGACATCGAAGATCTTATCCTTCATGCCCATCGTCTCGATGCGCTGCTCGAGGTTATGGCGGACCTTGTTCTCATACCCCGAGTAGCAATGAATCACATACCAGGCCGGACCCTCGGTCGGTTCGGGGGACGGCAATTCATCCGCTGAGGACAGGGGCAAGGATTCGATTGCAGGAATCTCTACTTCCTCTGTCTCATCCATTGCAGCGGAATCTTCAGAGGTATCACCCGTCGGAAGGTCAATAGACTCAGACGGTTCGGTTTGAACGTAGGAATCCGGGTCAGAAGGTGGAGAATCGATCGAAGGATTCTCTACCTCTTCGATTTCTTCTTCCAGGGATTCACTCTCAAATTGGTTTCGCGGTTCCTGCACAGACATTCGTTGCGTTCCTCTTGCGTCTTACGAGAAGCCCAGAATGATATTCAACAGAGTTCGGGCTCCAAGATCCGTAATACCCAGGATGAGACCCATAACAACCATCACCGCCAGGACCAGCAGGGTCAACTGGCGCGCCTCCGGCCAGGTCGGCCAGGACACTTTGCGGAGTTCGCCCGCTGTTTCACGGAAAAATGCCTGGATTGCGTTGGGTTTCTTGCCTCTTTCTCTAGCCACGATGGACTCCTTCGTTGTTCATACGGCTAAAACGCCGCTCGAAGAGCGGCGCCGCCGATCTTTCTTACAGGCCAGGCAGGACTTGAACCCACAACCGCTCGTTTTGGAGACGAGTGCTCTACCAATTGAGCTACTGGCCTTCATCTAGTTAGGTAGTTCTCTGGCTGTGTAGTCCTGTAGTGTACTACCAAACTGTCCAACCATCAAACTACCTAACTAATCTAACCTACTTTGTTTCGCGATGCGTTGTATGTTTCTTACAGCGCGGACAGAACTTGCTAAACTCAAGTCGATTCGGATCGTTGCGCCGATTCTTCTCAGTCGTGTAATTCCGCTCCTTGCAGTCATTACACTGGAGTGTAATAACCGGGCGGACATCTTTCTTCTTGGATGCCATTCTAACGTACCAACTTTCTTTCTCTTATTCCAAAATTTTCGTCACGACGCCGGCGCCGACTGTGAGGCCGCCTTCGCGGATGGCGAACTTGGAACCCTGCTCCAAGGCAACCGGCACGATCAGCTCCACCGTCAGGTTGACATCATCACCTGGCATGACCATCTCCACACCTTCCGGCAGCGTGATGTTGCCCGTGACGTCCATCGTCCGGATGTAGAACTGCGGGCGGTAGCCGGAGAAGAACGCCTTGTGCCGACCACCTTCTTCCTTCTTCAGCACGTACACCTGCGCC
>DATHTH010000073.1:0-2835 GCA_035463495.1 Anaerolineales bacterium
TCCAGCTGATCCCGGCTGACGAGGGAAGGAATCAACGTGGGACCTCCCGCCAGGGAGACCATCATCAGGCTGCCGTAGATCGCCGCGAAGAGATACACATGCCAGAGCTGCAGCAGATCGAGCGCCTGCAAAATGGGCAGGACTGCAAAGCTCCCCCCACGGATCAGGTTATCCACGATCATGACGCGGCGCGGCGAGAACCTGTCGAGAAGCGGGCCGGCAATCAACCCGCCGACGAGGATCGGCGCGGTGTAGGCGATTGTCAGGATGCCCAGCGCCTGTGGCGAATTTGTTTGCTCAAAAACATACCAGGTCAACGCGACGCGGGTCAGCGAGTCTCCGACGGAGGACAGCGTAAACCCGGACCAGAATAAGAGGAAGTTCCTGTTCTTGAAGATGTCACGATACGCGTTAAATTGAAGCTTTGCCATGCCGGCCTCGCTGGTTCATAAAATGTAGTCTGGTTTGATTTACTTGAAACTGGACTCGAGCTTCAGCAGGTACTCTTTTCGAGTGAGTCCCCCTCCGTACCCGACCAGCTCTCCGTTGGCGCCCACGACCCGGTGACAGGGGATAAGAATCGCGATTCGATTATCTCCGTTCGCCCGCGCTACCGCCCGGACTGCATTCGGTGCGCCGATCGCCTCCGCCTGCTGCTTGTAGGAACGCGTGGCGCCGTAAGGAATCGCCCCCAATCCTGCCCAGACCTTTTTCTGGAACTCTGTTCCCGGCAGCACGATCGGGATATCGAACTGCTTGCGCCTCCCCACGAAATACTCCTCCAGTTGCTGGCTCAAACAGCCGAAATGCTCGTGAGAACCCGGAACGATCTTTGCATCCAACAGCCTGCTTAACCGGTTGAGCTGGGTCTCGAGCATCCGCCGGTCCACGAATTCGAGCAGGCAAATCCCCTCATCGGTGGCGCCCGCCAGCATAGGACCCAGTGGAGTGAGAATCCGGGTCGTGGGAATCAGGCGCCCTTTTTGGCTTTTGCTCGGCGCAAAATCGGCGGTCCGCTTAAAGGAATCCGCGAAGCCGCTCAGGGACTGGTAACCGGACTCGAACGCGGTCTCGACTACCTTCTCCCCGTGCCGGATCCTGCCGAATGCCTGCCCGATCCGCAGAGCCCGTTGGAAGCCCTGGAAGGTCATGCCGTGCTCCTTCTTGAACCAGTAGCGCACGCGGCTGGGGTCGAGCCCTCGTTCCCGCAGGTGGCTGTCCTTGAGCTTGATATGTGGGGACCGATGGACCTCATCCAATAGAGGTTTCAGCCAGGCGGGCGGCGTCCCGGCGTATTCCATGGGCGTGCAGATCTTGCACGGACGGTAGCCGTGAAGCAGGGCCTCGTGCGCCGAGGGGAAGAACTCCACGTTTTCGCGTCTGGGCATGCGCGCCCGGCATGTGGGACGGCAGAACACGCCAGTCGTCTTCACGCCAACCACAAAGATCCCCTCGAACGTGCTGTCGCGGTGCAGCAGGGCAGTGTACAGAATGTCGGGGTCAGGTAAGGGATGGCTCATATCCAGCAAAACCTCGTCCGGTGATTAGACGCTATCGTAGCATAAAGCGCCAGCCTGACAACCGAAAAATGAAGAAATACATCGTGCGCAGCCGCGCGGTTCTTTACTTTACAGTCAGCCAGACGCCGACCAGAACCACCAGCAATCCGAGCGCCCTGGTGAGGTCCATCGGGCGGCCCATGCCTCCCAGCCAGCCGAAGTGATCGAGGACGGTGCTGACCAGCATCTGCCCGGCGACGATGGTGACAACCGCCGCAGCAACCCCAATGCGGGGAATCATATGACTGAGCGCGCCGATCACCACTAGCCCGAAGGCGCCAGCGAGAAGTGTATACCAGGGCAGTTCCTTCCAGTGCGCGAGCTTCCCGCCGCCATAGACAAGTAAAGGCAGCAGGGCAAGCAATGCCCCTCCCAGGTGGACGATAAATACGCTTTCGAACATCCCCAGCCGCTGGGTAATCATGCTTGCCATCGGCGCCTGCAATCCCACCGCAATGCCGCCTGCCATACCGATCAGAATGATGAGGAAGATGGAGTCCATCAAGAGCTCCTTTGTTTTTTTGGTGATGATACTTGATTTATGCCCGGCATGGGAATAAGATGTACGGTACCCTATTCGCGCGGCGAGGTAAGAGGCGACTCCGATATCGACCTCGTGATCCCGACCGGGCAGCCTCAAATGTATCTCAAGGATGCCAGCTGGACAGAGCACTTCGGCGTGATCGAAAAGACTCAGACCGAAGACTATCTTCATTCCTTCTTCCTGGCGGCGTAACGGACCTACAGGTTGAGGTGTTAGATAGCTAAACACAGCATTACTTTGTTGCTGGACCGGCCGCTACACTCTTTCCGTTTCCTGATATTGTTGCCCACGACAATCGCAATATCGAGATTGGAACCATCACTGTCCATTCCTACACCTACAAAAGGAGATATGCAAAATGGCTACTATTTTGAGTTTTATCATCGCCGTCATCGTTGCTGCTGTTGTCCTCATGATCGTGTCCAGGCTGAACCTGGGACTAAGTGTCGCCAGCTTTACGTCGGCTCTCATCGCGGCGGTGGTGATTGCTCTAGTCGCTGCAGTCGTCAACTGGCTGCTCGGTGCGTTGGGCATTGGGTTTGGCGGAGGATTGCTCGGCATAATTATCAATCTGATCGTGGCTGCCCTAATACTAATGGTCAGCGACAGATTTGTGACCGGAATGAGGGTCAACGGCTTTGGCGGAGCCTTGATCGCTGCCATCGCAATCGCCGTTGTAAACTGGCTGGTCACCTGGCTCCTCGGCCAGTTGGGGCTTGTCGTCTAGCTTAC